>CALCJG010000395.1 GCA_937967705.1 uncultured Spirochaetia bacterium | reverse complement strand
AAAGGCGGCAAAGGCCTCGAACAGTTCCCCCTCCTCGTAGAAGGAGATCACCGACTCCCTGATATCCCCCCCCCCCACGATCCAGCTGTTGTTCCCCAGATCACGCCCCCGAGGCAGATAGCTGTCCCGGGCGCAGCGGAGCGTTCCCAGAAGGCAGGCCCCCTCCTTGAGCACACGACGTATCTCGGAGAGCATGGGAGCAAGTTCGCTTTTGGGAGCGTAATGGAGGGACCCCCAGGTTACGGCCAGGTCCAGCGAGGCATCCCGCAGGGGCAGGTCTGCGATGCTCCCCTGCATCAGGGGGAACCCGCCGACACTGCGGGAGAGGTGCAGGGCGTTGAGGCTGCAGTCCATGCCGATTACGCAGCTGATACCGGATTCGCGCAGGAGGAAGAGGTGGCGCCCGGAACCGCACCCGAGATCCGCGGCGCACATTTCCCCGGGGGATGTTCCGGCAAGGGATGACTTCAGAAGGCGGACAAGATTTTCATCGGGATAGGAAAGGAGGGATTTGTCCCGCCGGTAGTGGCGGTCCCAGGAGCCGGCCGCAGCCACGTCAGCCCTTCTTCCCCCGGACCTCCTCACTTGCAACGCGGATGTTGAAGCCCTCGATGGCGGTCTCAGCCCCGTGCAGGGCCTCCTCCCGCGTCCGGGCGCTCACGGCCACCACGCCGATGCGGTCCAGGTTGGTGCGGGGATAGGAAACCTGGGCCCCTATCTCCTTGAATATCTTTTTGAAGACCATTCCCTCCACGAGCCCGGGCAGCTCGGGATTGAAGGACATCAGTGTGCCGTTGCCGGCGGTGATGTATTTGACCACGGTATGCTTCTTCACGGGCTTCTGAAGCGGCGGCACGAATTCATCCCCCGTTACGGCCTTGACCGTCTCGCGGATGAAATTGTAGCCAGTGCGTTCGGGGATCAGGACGTCCGGAATGAACTCCCCGCCGAACTCCGGCACGGCCTCGATGAGAAAGAGCTCCCCCCGGTCCGTTATGCGCAGCTCCATAATGAGAGGTGATGTCCCGATCTCGAAGGCTGCCGCCACCTTCTGCCCTATCTCCGCCACACGTTCCCGGAGGGAGTAATACTTCGAGGGGGAGATGTGAATCAGATCCACGAAATGCGGCAGGGGGGACTGGACCTTATCGGAGATGTCCGCGAGGTAATAACGACCCCCGTGAACGATCCCCGCCGCTATGATCTCGTCCCCTTCAACGTAGTTTTCCAGGAGGTAATCCCCCTCCTTTCCCGCCGAGGTGACAACCTTCTTGAGCTCAGCGGGCCCCTCTATCAGACGCACACCCATCTTGGCGTGCCCCACCACGGGTTTGACTACGCCGGGATAGGCGATACGGGGCCCCCGGTCTATATTGGTCTTGGCTGTAATCACCCGGTAATCCGGTGAAGGGATATCGAAGGCCTTGAAGACGGACTTCATCCTCTGCTTGTTGATGAAATCGTCCACCCGCTCGTGGGGGATATAGGGGATGTTAAGCTGATTGGCGATGTAGCAGGCCGTCTTGATGGAAATCCCGTAGGATTTTGAGAGCACTCCCTTGATGACCCCGTCCAGGAGTAGTTCCTGGAGTTTTACATAGATTTCCTTGTAGTGGTCCAGGGACTCCTGAATGCGTATGTCGCATTTGATCATACCCGGCGCATGAGCGTTTCCATCCACGCCTATCACGTGAAATCCGAGTTTTTTCGCCTCCGTTATCAGGGGGAGCTGATTGACCCCCGCCCCGATGGAGACGAACAGCCGCAATTCATTGGGGGCCGATTTCTTCCAGAACATAACACTCCGTTCGTCAAATCACCGATACCTATCTAATCGGCACAACCCGGCTTTTTATTAATACTCCCCGGTGATAAATAATTCACGATGAAAGGGGCGGCAGACGGAATTAATTGATTGCCTTCAGAAGGGTGTGTTTTATCCTGCCGGAAGCCCTCAGGGAAACGTTCAGAATACCGCCAAGGAGACCGCAATGCTCTGGAAAAGCATGCTCGACGGCCAGATGGCCGAGAAGACCCCCTACGACAAGTTCATCGGGATCGGGGGCGTCAACTACCATTACCGGGAGTATCCGGCCCCTTCCAAGAAGAAGGCCCGCCACGTCGTCATGCTGCACGGCTTTGCCTCCTCCACCTACACCTGGGAGAAGATAGACCGGCGGTTGAACGAGGAGGGATATCACGTATGGTCCCTGGACATGAAGGGCTTTGGCTGGTCGGAAAAGCCCCGCAAAAGCCCCTACGACACCCTCACCCTTCTGGAGGAGGTAGCCGCCTGGTTCGAGGCCATGAAGATAAAAGACGCCGTGGTGGTCGGCAATTCCTACGGAGGGGGGATCGCCGTCCTCCTGGCCTTCAATTACCCAAGCCTGGTGGAGCGGGTCGTTCCCATCGACGCCGGGGCCTTCCGAATGAAGCTCCCCCTCATCATGAAGCTCATGAAGGCTCCCCTGTCCAACGAGATCGGCAAGCTCTTTTACGGAAAATGGGTCACCCGGCTCATCCTGGGAGAGGTCTATTACAACAAGAAGCTCCTCACCGATGAGCAGATAGAGGCCTATCATCAGCGGATGTCCACGGCCAACGCCATCGACACCCAGGTCTTCCTCGTCAAGGCCATCGACTTCGAGGTCAATCACCGCTATACAGACCGGCTCGCCGAGGTTAAGCAAAAGGCCCTGATCCTCTGGGGGCAGAACGACAAGTGGATACCCCTGGAAATCGGCTACCGTTTTCACGAGGCCCTGCCCCATTCCCGGATGGTGGTCATTCCCCGATGCGGCCACATCCCGCAGGAGGAAAAGCCCGAGGCGGTTTACCGGCTTATTTCGGATTTTATCCGGGACAGGGACGTCTACAAGAGCCTGCCGGGAGAGCTCAGGGGAGATGTCTATTATCTGAAGGACTGAGGAGTCTTTATCTATTTACTGTCCAGAACCTCTACCCCCGTCCATTCCTTTCCGGGGGGGCGTTTCAGGAAGGAGAGACTCCTCTCGTAATAGATCCGGCTGGCCAGATCATTCTCATCCACCGACAGGGCTTTCCTGAACTGATCCCTCGACCTGTCGAAGCGCCTCCGGTAGTAGAAACTGATCCCCTTATCGTAGTGCGGCTGCAGTCTTTCCCGGAGGTCCAGATCCCTTCCGGAGAGGCCGTCGTAGACCTCGTAGACATCCACCGCCTGCTGTTTTCCCTTTACCTGCACCTTGTCGATAAAACGCGTCCGGAACAGGCGGGGATTGGATAGCCTTTCCAGGCTTTCCCCGCTGATGGCGATGGGTATCCCGTATTTTTTTGTAAGCCCCTCCAGCCGGGAGGAGAGGTTTACCGCGTCCGCAATCACGGTCGTTTCCATTCTCTCGCTCTCACCGATGGTCCCCAGCATAAGAATCCCCGAATGGATTCCGATGCCGATTTTAATGGGAAGGAGCCCCTTCTTTTCCCTCTTCGCGTTATGCCGGTTCAGGATTCTGATCATATCAACGGATGCCTTTACGGCGTCATCCGCCCGCCCGGGGAAAAGGGCCATGATGGCATCGCCGATATACTTGTCTATGAATCCCCGGTGACGGCGGATCACCGGACCCATTTTGTTGAGATAATCGTTGAGAAAGTTGAAATTCTCCACGGGGGTCATGGATTCCGAAAGCGTGGTAAAGGAGCGGATGTCGGCGAAAAGGATGGTCATCTCCTTCTTTATCTGGTCCCCCAGCTGCACGTCGATGATGGTTTCCCGGTTGAGAAACTGGAGGAATTCCCTGGGGATGAAGCGGCTGTAGGCCACGTTGGTCCTGTTGAGGGTATCGATGGCCCGGTTCTGATTGTCGATGGCGCCCTGAAAGGAATGCTGGAGGTATCCGATCTCGTTCCTCTTCGTCACGGGGATGCTGACCCTCTCACCCTCCGAGATCCTGCGCGCCAGACCGGCCAGCTCCAGGATCGGCCCGGTGTAGATGCGCGCGAAAACGGAGATCACGACGGATTGCCCCACCATGAAGATCAGCGCCAGGATGACGGCGCTCCGGATGATGGAATCAATCTTCTCGTTCAGATACTGCGTGGAGAACCCCATGTACATGGTGCCGGCTATGGAGCCGTAGACCACCAGGGGAACCGTTATCTCGATGATCTTCTCCCCCCGGATCTCGGCAAAACGGGTCCGGGGCAGCTGCTGACCGGAGAGGCTTTGCCTGAAGAAATCCCTCTCGTCCGTCTGGCCCGTCATGCCGTAGGGATAGGAGGCCACGACGCTGAAGTTGTGATCTATGATCTTGACGATCTTGATGTCCTGATGAAACTGGGCCAGCTCAATGACGTTCTGCAGCACCTCCCGGCTCAGAAAGCGCAAGGGGAGCGTTATCCTGCTGTTTTTGGAACGTACGTCCCCCACCAGGTTCTCCTCAACCCGGGAGGCCTGGTTCAGAATGAGGGACACGAAGCTGCTGACCGTCGTAGCGCGTAGCTTGGCCTGATCGAGCAGCAGCTGGCGTTCCTGCCGGATCAGATACCCGGTCAGGATGGCGATGACCACCGAGGTCAGGACGATCCCGGCGATGATCAATTCCCAGAGCATGCTCAATCCCGGTCTTTTCCTTTTCATAGTCTGCCCCTCACTCCTTGTTCCGCTGCATCTCTTTCTGCAACAGCCTGGATTTGCGGAAGAGTATGGTATTGATCTCCTTCTCCGCAAGTTCGAGCTGCGTCTTCACATCCTTGATCTCCGGATAGGTGAGCGCTTCCCATATCTTCTGGCTCAGGATGCGGCTTATCTCCCGGTAATTCTGGTCCATGGGCCGCGGGCTCAGATACTCCCGTCCGGCTACATATTTCTCAAGCCCGGGGAGCTTTTTCGGCGCGTATTCCTCGAAGAGAATCTTACGGGTAGGAACCAGGCCATGCTTCTCAAAGAGATGCCGCTGTATCGCTTCGCTGGTGAGAAACTGCATGAGCTTCCAGCTCTCATCCCGGTACCGGCTGTACTTGCTCATCACCAGCATCCAGCCGCCCGTAGTGCCGTAATGCCTGGTCTGCCCCCGGCCCCGGGGGATGGGGATGATCCCGATATTTTCCCGCATCTTCCATTCCGGCTGATCTGCAATATGATAGACATAAGGCCAGTTACGGCAGAAAAGACTCTTCCCCCCGAGGAAGTCCTTGTGCGAGGACTCCTCCGTATAATTGTTGATCTGCCGGGGCAGCAGACCCCGGTTGTTCATCCCCACCAGGAATGTCAGGGCTTTGCGGGCCTCCTTCGTCGTTATCTGAAGACGCCCCCGGGGATCGAAGACTGTTCCTCCAAAGCTCCGAATCAGCTCATTGAAGAAACAGACCAGCCCCTCGTAGTTGAAACCCTGAAAGGATAGGAGGGCCATCCCCCTCTGCCGGGCCGCACCTCCCAGGGTCATGAACTCCTCCCAGGTCTCCGGGGGCTTTCGCCCCAGACCCTTCAGGATGTCCTTTCGGTAATACATGAGCCCGAAATCCACCCACTCCTGAACGGCCCATACCCGGCCGTCGATGCGGCATCCCTCCAGAACGCCTTCCAGAAACTGCTTCCGCTCACCGGCGGCCAGATACGAGTCCAGAGCCTGCACCCATCCGTTTTTCACGAATTCCGTCAGCCAGATGACGTCAATTTCGTAAACATCGATGTCTGAATTGGCCGTGGAGAGATAACCCACGTAGGCGTCGTGAGTACGGTTGGTGTTCACCAGCCGGGAGCCGGGAGGATACCGCATGTCGACGGTCTGAACCTTTATATCGGGATGTTTCTTTTCAAAGAGGGGGATAAGCTCATCCAGATGGCTGTGCACGTTGCCCGCAATTCTAACCGTCGTTTTGTCCCTGGACCGGCAGTTGAGGAGTACAAAGAAGGCAAGGACCAGCAATAACAGGATTATTCTCTTCATGTCCTCTCCCATCACATCAAATATCAGCCCCTCTCCCTCATATCAGGGATTTGAGAAGATGAACTCCCGTTAAAGAAATAGAGCCAGAGGGCTTTTTCTATAACTTCAGTATAAGTTTTATCAGCGAAAAATACAATATATTTTCCGGGACCAGGGGATGGGGACCCTGTTCCCTCTCGTTGTCCACCGCCTCCCCTGAAGTAACGCGAAAAAGGGACATAAAGGCAAAGGCTGTTACGGCAAGAATATTCTTTCCTCCATGGTCCGACTTCCGCCCTCCATCCACGAATTCCCTATGGGGATGGCGGTTTCATCACGCAATGATCCTGGTAAAAACCTATGTTTTCCGGGCAAGGATATCACTGCAGCATCAGGATTTGTATGAGAAGATATGGGGGAAGGAAGCTTTAACTATCCTACGGCCTATTCAGGGAGATGGCATGCGTCAAATAATCATTCAGTATCCCCTCCCTGCTTTCGCAACTGCGCTCTCAGTTCTTTATTCTCGACTGCATCTCCATATAATCAGCGATGGCATGCAAATTCAGGGATAATTGTTCGTACATGTTACTGATCTGATCGAGGAGGTCATTCCTTTCATCGTCACTCAAATCCCCCAGACGGGAAGATTCCAGCAATTGCTGAAAATCCTCGAGCAAACCCCTCAGCTTTCTCAGTTTTACCAGCTCCTCCAGAACCAGTTGATCCTGTTTGTTCATCAATTGTCCCTATGCTATTTCACGCAAAGCTTTATATACTCCTCAAGGTTAACCTCTCCCAGAGCATCTATTTCCACAATTTCGCATCCGATCTTAAAGGCATTATTGCTCATAAGATTGATGTTTCTTACTGCACATAACATCGAGGAGGTCCTCCCATCGGGGAAGAAGAGTCTCGCATAAAGATATCCATCATTCTTAAAATACTTAATTCTCCCTTTTTCACTGAAGACGATGCACAATCCGTTCAGGGAAAGATCGGAGACATAAAACCTTTCATCCAGGGTTTTGATGACACTGGCGCCGGAAAAGGATTCCGAAGTTATGGCCCCGGTTTTTTTGAGATAAACGTAGTCTTCTTTAATGAGGACTTTCCTGCTGTTGATCTGGATATAGCCGAAGGGGATCATCCCCTTGTAAAGAAATGGGATGGCGATCTCGGAAATCATGCTATCGTCGATCGTCCTGTCCTGATGATGGATGGACCTGTAATGCTTCAAAAGCTCCCGCCCTTTTTCTTCACCCGGCTCCTCGTTGATGTCGACTATGAAGAGGGGTTTTCGCGTATGGTTAAAGTATTTCATCCGCTCGTCATAGAGCTTTTCATTTATGAGAAAAATCCTTACCTGATCGTAATCAGCTTTCAGCTTGTCACTCAGAGTATCAACAACGATAGAGATCCTTTTCCTCTCGCGAAGCAGGCATTCCTTTAAAATATCTTCTGAAACCACATCTGAAATATAAACAGCTTCCGCCATTCCCCCCCCTTCATGCCCTGCGGCCACCCTCATCGATTTTCTCCTGATCTCATTCAGCTTCGGGCTCATCAGTCTGAACGTGAATATGCACTCCCCTTCTCTGGATAACAGATGGATTCGAGCATGAAGCATCACATTACCCTTTATCGCATACAGATCGGACGACCCGCGTAACAGCGACCGTTCTCCGATACGCAGTTTCAATTGATTATTCCCGTACGATACGAAATCTACCTGGCAATTATATTCCTCTGCCTTCAGGTAGATACAAACGCTTTCCGGACGGGACAGAAAAAAGTCATCCAGTGTCGCGGAAATTCCCTTTTGAACGGTTTCTTTCAGCAGTTGATCCATAGGAATATCGCTTTGTGGCTTCATCCCGGGGGCAACTAGCCTAAACAAGCAGGTTCGTTTTCATGATTTTCATGACCTCATCGGGGATATTAATCGTTTTGAGGACGATATTTTTCTTCCGGGCTCTCCTGAAACAGGTTATAAGCACCAGCCGTAGTGACAGATCCACATTTTTGACACGGGAAAAATCGATGACGATCTGCGATTCGTTCTCAAGCGCCAGAGTTACCTCGTCATAAAAGGTTTTAATGTTCTCCATGGAAATGTTTTCCTCAAGGATTATCTGTTTCATGAGATGTCCCGTCCCTCTATTGAAGCATTCTCCCCATCCATCCTCTGCTCCTCATCATGGCAGACCGCCGAAATAAAAAAACATGACCCGGATGCCCCAAACCTTAAACCGCCTACAAAGATTCCGCTATTCGATTATGCTGATGTTTTTCCTCATCAAGTTCAGGATAGTCATGATATCCCTGAAACTTTCCGGTGCATTCCTGATGCTTATATTGACTCTCTCCTCTCCCTGTTTCCTGCAAATCTTAAGAATCTCCTTGATTACGGAAAGCTCGACACAGTCCACCTCAGAGCAGTCAAGGACGATATCCCGATCTCTCTCCGCCACCGAACAGAGGCATTCTCCGAACCTTACGCTTTCGGGATCGTCAAAAAACTTTTTCAAAATGATCGTCGTCATATATGCTCATCCGCGGAAAGACACATAATCATGAATTCCTTGGTAGGAAAATAATCTATTGCCGAAATAGCGTCATCAAGTTATGGATGATAATCTTGTAGTGCTTTTTACGATTGGATTGTGGTGTTTTTTACGGCGGGATATATCACATCGTTTTTCATGATGCTGCCATCGGAGGATCATTCACCCGTAATATCGTTTTTTATGGCATAGCGAATCATCTCACTGTTGCTGTTGATATGGAGTTTTCTCTTGATCCTGTCCCGATAGGTGCTTATGGTGGATACCGTCAGACTAAGCCTCTCGGATATCTGGCGGGTATTCAAACCCTTCCCGTAAAACGCCAGGATGTCCCTTTCTCTCTCAGTCAGGGATACTGTTTCAGGATTCCCCTTATCCCCCGATTCCCATAGCATTTTTTCCACCAGAAGCTCCTTCAGGGAATCGCTTATATACCTCTTCTGGCTGAGGATGGCAGAGAAGGCTTCTATTATCTGCTCCTCCCGTTCGCTTTTCAGAACATAGCCGCTGGCACCCGCATGAATAGCCCTTTCAACATACTCTATTTCATTATGCATGGTGAGGACCAGAATCCTAATCCTCTTATAACGCGAATGGATGCTCTTTATAAGATCGATCCCGCTGATATCCCTCAACCCGATATCGACAATGACAATATCCGGGTCGCAAAGGTTTATCCTGGCTATGGCGGAATTTGCGTCCTCTGCCTCACCGCAGACCGCAAACCCCTTCTTACTGTTTATGAAATGCGTCAAACCTCTGCGTACGATGGGATGATCATCCACGATGAATACTTTAATATCGGACATGTCCGCTCCTCCTCCAGTTCAGCCGGATGCCCCGCCTTATGTCAGTGATTCGGAAACATCAGGTTCACAATAGTCCCCCTGGTCTGCCCCCGGACAATCTTCAGAACACCGCCTATAATCGAAGCGCGATATCGCATTATATTCAATCCCAGCCCGGAAGAATCCTCCCTCGTTTCATCAATACCGATTCCATCATCTTCAACAGAAACCAGGATACTGTCATCCCCCTTCTCCATCATAATCAGGATATTCCTGGCCTTTCCGTGCTTAACGGCATTGTTGACCGCTTCATTGATTATATAATAGACATGGGTCGCTGTTTCATTATCATTGATTACGATATCTTCACCATAGACAAAGGTACAGGTTATGTCAAACATGTATTCCGTATGGGAGCATAATTCATCTACGGCGATGATGATCCCTTTTTTATCCATACTTACCGGGTAGTATCCTTTCGAAAGCATCTGAACATGCTTCTTGGCCTCCCCGATCAAATTGGTTATCTCCTCCGATGCCTCGACGACCTCCCTTGACCTGTCCGGAAGGGTGTCGATCAGCGTCCGAAAGAGATATCCCAGACCGGTAAAATACTGCCCTATCCCGTCATGAAGATCCTGACCCATGCGGATCCGTTCCTTTTCGCTGATGTGGATGATCTCCTTTTCCAGATGCTTTTTTTCCGTTATATCCCTGCAGACGACCAATATCCCTGCCGGCCCCCCGAAGGATTCCCGCAAAAGACTGAGGGACATGAAAACCGGGAAGGGAGTACCGCCATTTTTTACATGAAGAGTCTCCCCCTGCCATCTTCCCGTGGCCAGAACCTTTTTTATCTTAAGGGAGAAATCATCCATAAGTCCTTTATCGTAGAGAGCGGACAAAGGCATATCAAGCATCTCTGCGGGGTTGAAACCGTGCATGCCCGCGAAAGAATCGTTTGCAAAAGAAATCCTCTGATCCAGCTCGCATATCGCAATTCCATCTATGGACTGCCTCATGGCCGAGCTCAGCTTATATATCTCCCGCTCGGCCCACTCACGCTTGGTAACGTCGGTAAAGAAACCGACCTGGTGTTTTTTATCGTTGATGATGATGGTCGTGGAATGGATATCAGCATAGAGCATCGTGCCGTCCTTTCTGATGCAGGGAACGTTGGGCGTATAGGTCTTTTTCCCTTCAGTATGATGAAGAAAATCCTGTAATATATCCCCTCTCCGGTCAACGGGATGTATCTCTGAAATTCTCATCATTCCCAATTCCTCTTCGGGATAACCGAGCATCCGGCAAAAGGCCGGATTGGCATAAGTCATAATATGGGTTTCGCTGTCGATGACGACAATGCCTTCCACCGCTCCTTCGAAAAGAGCACGATACCGTTTTTCGGATATCCTCAGATCCTCTTCAGCTTTTTTCCTGTCATTTATGTCCGTCAATAGCACGGAAACACCCCTGACGACACCGTTCCGTTCCATCAATCCAGTGGAAATACGCACCCATAGGCATTCACCATCCACATCAACCACTCGATACTCCGCAATGCACCGTTCCCCTGCTAGGGTGGCATTGAACATCTTCCGTACGGAAGACAGGTCATCCGGGCAAACGAAGGAGGAATAGTGCTTTCCAATGATATCATCTATCCCATAGCGGACAAAACTCTTTACGGCCGGACTCACATAGACAATATTCCCTTCCCCGTTCAGGATCACATGAACTTCATTAATATTCTCGACAAGGGTTCTATATTTCTCCTCGCTCTCCTTTAATCTGATTTCCCCCATGCGCCGCTTCGTGATGTCCCGGACCACACCCCGGGTTCCCCGGCAGACGGCACCATCCATGACGGGATTGGCGATAAAGGAAACCGGCACGATCGATCCGTCCTTTTTCCGGATGGAGTACTCCTCCTCCTGCCCCGGTGTGCCGCCGATCGTCTTCATGAAGTTGGCCGCAGCCCGTTCCCTGTCCTCCGGAGTGAAGAGCATGAAAACATCCCGAGCGTTATTAAATTCATCCGGAGCATACCCGAAAGTCTCCTTGATACCCTCGCTTATATAAACGATCCTCCCTTTGTCGTCAATCTCATAGACGACATCCGGCAGGGTATTGACCATGTCCTTCAGCGTCTCCACCTTTTTATGATGTTCCAGGGCGAGGGAAAGAACCGTGAGGAGTGCCTTTCCTGAAAAGGGTCTAAACAGGATTCCCGCCGGCAGAAAATCCTGAACATCCATACGTATCCCCTCTCCGTCATCATATATGATGACCAGGGGCCGTTTCGTCAAACTGCCGAGGGAGGCCGTGACGGCATCGCCATCCGGATTCTCCGCAAATCCTGCATCGACCAGGATGAGATCGGGAGAAAATTCCGCCAACATGGTCTCGATATCATCGCTCCGGGATATGATTCCGGCCAAATGATACCCGGAATCCCTTACAGCCTCCCGCACATCCTTGGCAAGAGCGGGATCCGCCGAAACAAGAAGGATATTAAAATCACCGCTCATCTCAGGCAGTCCATCCCGAGATCGGAAGAGCACACGTCTGAACTCCAGTCACGAGTGGATATCTCG
>CALCJG010000394.1 GCA_937967705.1 uncultured Spirochaetia bacterium | reverse complement strand
ATTCCCCAGGACAATATCCACCGTCGAAGCGATGAGCTTGTCTCGGTTGAATTCAATCGTTTCCTCCTGCAGGGGATACTCGATTATGTCGCTATCAGGGATTCGGTTGTAATCGATATAGACCTGAGTGCTCATCGTTCGTAAGCCCTCGCAAAGGTCATTTTGATTTTATCCACTCCCAGGTCAGAGAGGGTAAAAACGTCAATGCCCTGATCCATATCATCATATTTCAGCTTGAAGGATTCGTACTGGTCAGGATAGGTGATGGGCTGAAAATAGATATTTACATCTGACTGATCGCAGCACCAGAGCTGTTCCAGGAGGTCTGTATCGTCGTTGTTTACGCCGTCCCATTCCATAACCACAAAGAGCGACTGCCCTTCCTTCGAGGAGGCAACATCTCCTGACCGGCGCTGATTGAACGCCGGGGCAACCGCTGCCAGGCGCGGAAGGATCTTCATCGGCTTGGTCACGGTGATTTCCGTGTAGGTGGTTTCCTCGCCGATATATTTCACATCAATGGCCCCGGCGTTTCTGGCATCATCAGCCAGGCCATAAGCGGGGGAATCTGTCTGGTATCCCGCTATGCGCGTTTTGATATTAAGATCGAGATTTGCTGGATTGACATACCCCTCATCGATATATAGAGGGTTCGCCCGGACGAACTTCGTTCCGACTGCCAGGTTGGTATTGTCGTCGGTTACGACTGAATAATCGCAATCAACGGAGGTTTCCGCGACGGTGCCGTTGTCGTTATCATGGATGATATTATTCTTGATGACCTCATCGCCGTCGTTATTTTCCAGGTATATCGCGCCGTAGTTATTGAAAATATCGTTATGCTCAATGATGATGCCTGATCCTGCGCCGTCGATTTCAATCGCAAATCCGCTCGTGATCCGATATATTTGAGAGTCTGATATTTCAACGGAGTTGTTCGTTATCTGTGGACCAGAGTCGCAATCGAATATACGACTATTATTGCATTGAAATGCCCCGGTAGTTATTATGGGCACAGCGTCCCGTAAATCTTGACCCGCTATACAATCAATCAAATCAACATGTCTCAATACAATATCACTGTCACTATTAATAAACCGCTTCAAATAATCAACATCGGATGGCTTCAACGTAAAGCCATCTATGCTGATATTGACATCTGCTTCAATCGCATTATATGTAATTGATAATATGCTAAAATATGCATCTAATGCTCCCAAATAATCCATAACTACGGTAACCACATCACCTGTAACTAACAAATCATTAGAAAGGGGAGCACAATAACTGGAATAGGTGGTTTCCGGTTGTATTACATTTCCTGAATAATCTATTATCGTATAAAATGCCGTTTGTGGGGGGACATATCTATCATAACAAACAAATAATAAATCATTTAATAGTTTAGTAACGGTTACCCATGAAACATCCCCTGGACTTAAAAATACTCCTGAGTCCAATATAGAATAATCTTCAGTGTCAAATTTTGCAAAACGGATTTCACTAAATGCCCCATAGGTAAATACAGCTAATAATGTATTTTCATCCATTAAAGTCAAATCCACATGAAGTATATCTGGTATAGCCGAAAAAGAAGAGGCGCTTTTTACGACTTGATATTGGGCATCCCACACCGCATAATACCGGGCTATGGTGCTCCCAGTACCCCAAGTTAAAAATATATTCCCATTTGGTAACTCAATGCATCTTGTTCTTCCTGGATACGAAGTATTTAAAAATACTGTTTCCCCAACAACATCAGCAAACGTAGTCGCGTCAATGACCCTATATACAAAATTATTGTCTGCACTTCTCCAGTAAATCATAAATATCAATCCAGTAGATAATAGACAGGCACTAACATAACTGGTATTTCCAGAATTTAATGTGGTCGGACCACTCACGTATCCCATTTCATTATCGTATACCTTGTAATAGACCCCACTTGACCCAACTACATAGATGACGATTACTCTTGAGTCACTTATTTTGATTACTTCTGCCATATTTCCATTTGATGAAAGCAGGGTATCACTTCCTTTTGAAAATGAAAAATGAGAATACGCATCACTCTCATCATATATTACAGACAGCGTCGGTGTCTCCCCCTCCGCCGCTTCCAACCCCAGAAAGTTCCCAGTGAATTCAAACGCCTCCTCCTCATAGGTCTCGGAGTCAAGGCAGTGGCATATTTGATGACTGGCATCGCAGAGGGTAGCCGCCTTTGCAATCGTCAAGACGGGATGTTCCATTGTTCCGTCGCCGGTATCGTCGTCCCCGTCTTTTGAAAAGAAAATCCTGTTGCTGTTGGTAGGCGTCACGGAGAGCTTCCGAAGCGAGAGCGTGGGAGAATAACCCGTTCCGGCATAAACCCCCTGCGAATAGTCGAACGTGCATGAAGATAGGTCCTCGGAAAACAGATCATTACCGATAACAATTACGAAGGTCTTGTCCTCCGTAGTTTCATCAATGGCCTTCGCGATGGTCAGGTAAGGCGCTGCCTGAGTTCCTGATCCGGTCGAGTCGTTCCCGGCCTTGGAAACAAAAACCGAATTGTCATCGGTATAATCGAAATCAGCCTCATCAATGACCGTGGCTTCCTGCGCTCCCACCTGGTTGATCTGAAACGCTCGTTTGTTGACCTGCGGATTAAAGGCAAATTTGATTTTTTTATCGGCGGCGTATTCTATCATGATTTACCATACAGTAATATATTTCACTGCAATACGCATTTTACCTGTTTCCATGTAATCCTGAAGGATCAGAGAATTCATCTCAGCTTCGCGGATGGAAAGCCTACTTGCTGTATTGATCCTAATAAATATTTTTGTTTTGTCCTTCTTTACAACATATTGAAGGCGGCCATATTCTATATCAGCGACATTAAGTAATGTTTTTGATGGCTCTGTCACTATAGAATTTTCATCTGAAATGATTATCCTCCTATCAGTCCACCTTCCAATGAATTCAACCGCGCGTTTCATTTGTTCCTTGCCATCACCTCTGACCATAATTTCCCTGTCGACTGAGTAGACGCAGTGTTTTTTTTGTGAAATGGAACATCCGTTCATCATCACCATAATAGCAACGATCATTATAATCATTCTTTTCATACTTTTCCCCCTATCATGATTTATACGCCCCCTTCCTGCCATAATTACTGAGCCCGGAATTGCGTCCCACCTCGTCCCGGTATGTATCCACCGCCCGGCCTATCACCCGGCCGTCGAGCATTACGTTTATGTTTGCAACATGACTGCCGCCGGAAACCAGAGACTGCCCTGGGTTCGCGTTCATCCACTTCAAAGCGTCATAATTGGCCGCCGTGGACGACTTATTGATGATGGCTTCGGAGTCGGAAATATACGCCAGGTGATGATCTGCCGGAACATACCCGGAAGGATAAGCAGGCAAGGAAGGCATATATCCGCCGGCGTGGGCCGGGATGAATCCCTTTTCAAAAATGAGTCTTGAAACGAGACCGGCCCCTCCCAGTCCAGTTGCCGAGAGTATGGCCTGCAGGGCCGCAGCCCGGATGATGGCATAAGTAATGTCCGCCATGAGCTGTTTAAAAATATCCTTCATCGATTTTTTAAACTCGCTCCATCCTCCCTTTCCCCACATCATATTATAGACAAGCTGGCGGTTTGCGGCGTCGATGTTATTCAAGGCTTCCTTGGTATATGTTCTTACTCCTTCGACTGATCTTTTCCCAAACTCGGAAGATTGAATATCCTGCATCTGCTTGCGAACTGCGTATTCCTCTTCGATCTGTTTTTTCTTTTCAGCGTTGCCGCCCCATATCCTTAGCATTTCCTGGTATTTCAGGTATTCCTTATTGATCTCTGCCTGGTCTTTATCTCCGGTATATTCAGATAATTCAGCCTGCTTTGCAATATGGCCTTCAACATACTTTTCCAAAGCGGCCATTTTCATTTCATAGATTTGTTTTGCCGATACGATGTTCTTCTTTTGGAGTTCCTTTATATATTCGCCCTCTTTTACAGTGAGGACGTTTAAATCTTGGCCAAGGTATTTGTAATATTCTGATAGTTTTAGTATTTCTTTTTTTGTCGCCTGTATATCTGCCTGCTTTTTCTTTTCCTTATTGATTAAGTTTTTCGCGCTTTCATCCACAACGCCGTTTATCATGTCAAACATGACCTTGTAATCTCGGGCTATACCTTTGCTTTGATCGTCAATTTTTTTGAATGCCGCCTCCCAATGATGCGCGTTCATTACGTCTTTACTAAATAGTGCCTGGGCCGCATATCCGAAGGCCTTAATTGACGCGATTACCTCCTTAATTTGGATTTTTACCCTCATCATACTGATGGCAATTTGACGGGTAAACCCTTCAGTAAATCCAGCCGTATTCCCACCGGATGAAATCATCTCATCAGTAAAATTTTCAAACACGGGCATCAACTCATTGATGATTATACTCTTCGTATCCTGTAATTTTGCGTTCATTACCTGGAGTTTCTCACCAAACGTCAACGCGCCAGATCCGGCTTTATCATATACCTCACCGCCTGCCTTCATGACGGCATAAAAGAACGCCTGGGATTTTTGCGTATCGCTCAATGTTTCGCGGGTCTTTCCAAGCGACTTAGCATACTCTTCTTGATATTTTGCAGCCGTAGCCGATGAAATACCGAGGTTATCCAGGATCATAACGGAACGGCGACCAGAGGCGACGACGATGTCCTCCAACATTTGCGATGCGTCTTTACCCTGGGCCCGGGCGGCTGCCTTTGCTATTTTCGCCATTTCCGGAAGCTGCTTTATTACATCCTCACCCATTAACTGAATGGCGAGATTCGACGACTTCATAATGTCCATTGTAGAGACAGTCCCCTCTGTAGCCGTTTGCATAGCCTGGAGGAGTCCATCACTCCCATTTTTTGCGCCTGATGCCAGCTTAACGAAGGTCTTGCTTACTGTATCCACCTGACCGGCAAGGTTCATAAAATCCTTCGCAACCTGAATGACCATCGAACCCATCATTTGCGCGATACCGGCCTTAAGCCAGTTAAATGCGCTCATTATCGCGCTATTCGACTGTTTTGTTTCGGCCTGTAGTTCGTTGATCTTCTTTTTGGCCTTGTTCAGCTCACCCACGAGAGTCGAGCTGTCGGCCTTGATCGCAAACAGGATGTCTTTACCTTTTTCCGGCATTCTCTCTCAGCTCCTCAACATATCTTAATTCAGCCGCCCGGCACTCTGCCTCGCGAACAACTCTAAGGTGGATTTTGGATATGGTCGACTTGAGTATTTCGGCATCTGTCTTTCCGTCGCCGTAGTAGAGGCGGAAGATGTCGAACGCGCCTGTCCGTTTCCGCCCACGGACAGGCGGGATATAAAATCCAGCGTGTTCTGCTTGACCAGGTCGTAGTTAAAACAATACAGCGTGAAAAGGACCTGCAGCAGCTCGTCGATGTGAAAGGGCTCCAATATGGTCCGCGCCTTCAGTTTTGAAATCCGAACGAATTTCTCATTCTCGATGGTAATCGCCCAGCGGATGATAAAAGACGGCATGTCCTTTTTTACGAAGCGTTTATACTCCCGGGTGTTCTGAAAAACCATCACCTGGCTGATCAGGTTTTTGACGGCCCCCTCGTTTTTCATCAGCTCGGTGGACAGGAATTCGATGTTTTTAAAAATGGCAAAGTACCTGGTCAGCATTTTGGAAAGGTCAAGAATGAATTCCGGGTGCTCATGCCACTTGATGGGAGCACATACAAGATGCTGATCCCCCGCCTTAAAGACGAGCGGTTTCTCCCTCAAAATGTCGAAGTCCGTGTACTGCTCTTGAAGGATCTCTTTCGGTGATATCAGGCCCGCCTCAAACATTATTCCTCATCCTCCAAAACTGGCGACGGGATATCATTGACCGGGACGACTTCGGTTGGTTCATAATCCTTTTTCTTTTTGCCGCGTTTCGGCTCGTCCCGCCTCTCCTCTGCTGCTGCAGGCAGCTCGACCTCTGCAGGGGATATGATTTCCATCTCCCCCTTGATCTCCTCCGCCAGCTTCTCGATGTTCCGGATCTTCATCTCCAGTCCTTTGCGGTCCACCTTGTCGGCATAGCCGCAAAACGCGATGATCTGATAGCATTTGTCTCTGATGATTTCGTTTGTGCTGTTCATAGTGACCTCATTGTTTTATTGAAAATACGGGGGAGGATACCCTCCCCCATTGTTTTCATTCTTCATGCCTATGCCGGACGGGCAAAGGCCCAGAAGGCGATATTGTCCTGATCCGCATACGTCGCGTCCAGGTCCTCGAACAACAACGTGACGGTTCCCGTCGCCGTAGCGTTCGCGGAAAGTTCAATGCTCGTGTTTTCGGTAACGCTCAGTACAGTCGTATTTGCCGGAACGCCATCGCCTATGACATACTGACCGGCAACGATTCCGGTTGTGGCCGCAATAGTGACCGTGGCATCCCCGGAGGTGGTTCCGCAGCTTGCCTTTTCCACCGTACCGATGAAATCCCAGTCAGGGTTATTCACGAGGGGATGTTCATCCTTCGTGGCAATCCCGCTGAACGGAATGGATGCGTAATCGTCGGCACCCAGGGCAACCTCCAGGTCCTCGGCGGCAATCTGGAAGCGCCTTATATAGAGCCTTACCTCCTCGCCGTCTACCGTCTGGCCTATGAGCACCAGGCAGAGAAAAAGCTGCGGGGGAAGGTTTGTCCCTATGATGACCCGGTCCCAGTCGTCGCCGGTAGTCGTGTCCACACGGCGGCGCATGATGAGCGCCAGGGTCTCTTTTTGAATCTGCTTCAGTTTACCCTCGAACGAAAACTCCTGTTCTATGGGGTCCCGTCGGATTTCCGTTTTCGGAATCCCCTCGGAAAATTTCGCGTAACTCACCTTGCCCTTGAACGCCTTTTGCACCTCCATATACCCCAGGGGCTCCAGAGATGTGTCCTCCTCTCCCTGCAGTTTGACGTAAACCGCCGGGTCAAAAAGGAAAAACTTGTTATCGTCCTTGGCCAGGTTTGTCATCGTGACATTATAGTCATTTGGCATCTCTGTCCTCCTTAACTGTTAATAACTGACGCGGACCAGGCCGGAGTCCGGAATTGCACCGCGAGCTTGATGGATGCCGTGAAATATGTATATTCGTCCTGTTCAACTCCTATTTCATCTCCTTCGGGCATCATCATATATTTGACGTTGTCCCATGTGGAATCGAGGCTGATGGCCTTATACACATCAGTCACGGCAGTCCGCACATCCGAGATCGATTTCCCCGTTGCCATCTTGATCTGGATTTCGACATGCAGTGTATGTTTGTGGAATACGTTTCTTTCCTCCTCCTCAATGTCATCCATAAGGTCCATGACATTGACCGCCTGTTCATCTGCTGAAAAAGGAGTCGTCTTCCACTCATACACCGCGTCAAAATCCGTACTGTAAGGGGACGGCGTTTCGCCAACGGGCTCAGTCGTTATTTTCCCCAGCATCGTCTTGATGGCTGATATTATGGTTCCTCTCGCGCTCATTAGCTCCTGCTCAGTACAACCCTTGAAATTCCGGTTCCGTCCGGAGTGATCTCAGTGATGGTATAATTGACACCGGCAATCGTCACCGTGTCGCCGTGAGACCACGATGCCGCGTCGCTCGTTTTGACGTGTATCTGCGGCGCTATGGTTTCAACGGCAACCCCGGCAATCCGTGAGATGGACCCGGGAGCGTCAAAAATGACCGTGACGGTTTCCCCGCCGACCTCGGCATCAACGCCGAAATCGGCAAGGAACACGTCAAGATCACTCAGTAATTGCTCCTGAAACGTCATCGCTATGCGGTGATGTTGGTCAGGAGATATCCTGCACCGGTAAAGATGAATTCTTCATCGGTGTACTGCCGGACGCGGTAAATCTCGCTCCGGATGGTTTCGTCCCTGTACTGCTCTACCACCGTATTTACGGGGCTGTCGGCTTCCCAGAGGAAGGTCCTGCCGAGGCAGGGCTCCATGAGGTTGGGCAGGTCGGAGGCCCGGCGGAAAAGGAGGAAGTATTCATCATCCCACATGTCGGCCAGGCTGTAGCTCTGTCCCTTTTTCGCGCTGTCATACTGAGCGCCGGCAACGAACAGATAATCGAGACCGAAATACTGCGCGATGATCTGAATGGCTGCCTGCATGTTCAACGTCTGCAGCGGCTGGGTGTACTGATAGGCCCCGGTAATCTCTGCGGCCTTTAGGAGGTTCTGGAAAACCTTCAGACTGCAAAGTCCGGCGTTCGGCATAATCCCGGTCGACGAGCGCAGAGTGTTTTTGGCATCCATCACGTCGGCCCTGGGAGTACAGGTCGCACCGGTAGACCATTCGGTCGTTACCGCGCCGTTGCTGAGGTTGCCGGTATTAAACAGCATGTCGGCAAACCGCTTTTCCTGGCTGCGCAGGACGGAGTCCATGGCCCTCTGAACGGCCACTACCTCAGCATCGAAATACCGGCGGTAGAGCTTGGCCTCAACGTCGTCCACTGGCTCCTCCCAGCCGTTTTCCACGCAGGAGTAGGTGTCTGTCTCGAATTCGTAATCGGACCGGTTGTATTTCCCCCTGGCGGACCTTGAAGTGTCTTTCAACTTCATGAAGGCCTCTATGGGGATGACCGGATAGTCGCTCGACTGCTCGGCAACCGGGAAAATGGGCATTGCGGAAAGTCCGACAAATCCGTTTTCCGGTGCTTTCAGGCTGTATTCCCACGCCAGAGCGGCGAGATCAGGTCTCTGTAGGGTTACGCTGCTTGTAGGTCTGGGCATTGTTCAATCCTCCTTAGCTCGTCATAATCTTTTTCTTGTACTCTACCCATACGGCGTAGATGTACACTGCATCGCCGTCGTTGGTCCCGCCGAGAGCCAGGACAACAGACAGGGCGCAGGGAGCGGCCAGAACGCCGTCGGCACCGCAGGTAAACACAAGCTCGCTGGCTGCCTGGGTGATTGCCTGAGCGGCGGTGTCCTGAATGTCCGCATTGCCGGTATCTCCTGCGGCAACGGGATAAACCTCGCAGTCCAGCGTCAGGGAGTCGTTATCGGCATCCTTTCCAACCAGTGCATGAATGGTTACGTCGGCGCTGTCATCGAGGTCCTGGGGCATGGCAACGGAAAATCCGAGACTTTCACCGGCAGCGCAGTTGATCGGAATGAGGATGACCTGCTCCTTGTCGGAGAGCTGTGCGATCCCGGCAGTGGTACTGGCCTGTTTCGTCAGGATCGTTCCGTCCTCCATGTTTATGGCACCGAGCGGAACGGGAACGGTCGCCTGAACGGAAACGAGGTCCTGGTATATTTCAGCCAGCGCCGCTTCCACCGTGGCGGCACTCGTAAATCCGCCGGAGTCCGCGATTGAAACCGTGGCCGCGGTTGTCGATAGAACCGCAAAGGGTATGATCTCGACGATATCACCGTCCGCCGTGGCCGCCTCAGCGGCTATGCCTATGGCCGACCCGCTGGAGGTGTCGCTCACCTTCCCGCTGGCCGCGCCGTACAGAGTAGCCCCCTTGCTGAAGCTGTCAGCCGCAATGGCCTCGATGGTCCCGGGGTAAGTCCGCAGCCTTACGCTGACGATCTCACCGCTTCCGACCGCAAATTCTGCGTGGCCGATATGCTGCTCTCCGAGACCGGCCAGCTCCACCTGGGGAGGCGTGGAAGTGGTCCCAGATTTTATCTTTACCCGCGCATGGGCTGTAATAGCACCATAGGCGGTAAAACTTCTAATTCCTTCGTTGTAGGACATAGTTTATTCCCCCTTTTTGTTGATAGACGCGATGTATGCCGCGTGCAATTCGGGATGAGCCTGAGCCATCGCCGTGATGGCCTCGCCCCGGCTGCATTTTGAGATTTCCATGCACTCATCAACGAGCGCCAGGAAATCCTTTTTGCCCTTCGGTTCCCCTTCAGGTGTACGGGCATCGGGCACTGGATTTTCGGCGTCGCTCTCCAGAGCTGCGGCTTTTGCCTTCCGAAGCTCTTTTTCAGCCTGCCATAACCTGGCCTGCGCCTGCTCCTCGGTGGTCTTTCCGTCAAACATCATCTCCTCGATGATCTTTTCGAAACCGACCTCTTTCTGAGCGAAGATGCTCCTGATCCGCTCTCTTTCTCCGGCCGCTGCGGATGCCGCGATTTTTTCGGCGTCAATGTCCTTTATCGCTTCAGCGCGGCCGAGTTCCTTAATCGCCTCGAAAACCTCTTTGTGTTCCGCTGCGATCAGTTCGGCTGTTATCTGCATTTGATCCTCCTCTGTGGTGATTTTAGGCTGCGCGAAAACAGACCGCGCCCCCTCTCCGGTTCCCCCGCCGGATAATTTATCAATGAGCGAGTCCAGCGTGGCTATACCATCCACGAGTCCCGCATCGATTGCGTTTTTTCCCATGAAAATACGTCCATCGGCCATGTTTGCCAGAACTACCTTTTCCGAAACGCCCCTGAATTTCGCCACGGTTCGGACGAATTCGGCGTATATTTGGTCAACCCGTTCCTGCAGGTAGTATTTGCTCTCGTCGTCCAGGGGTTTGTTACCGCTCCCGGCCGCTTTATATTTCCCTGCAAATATCTCAGTCACTTTGATTCCGCTCATCCGGTCCATCTCAGAATATTCCGCATGGCTAAGTATCACCCCTATTGACCCCACCTGCACGGTCCCCCCTGAGATGTAGACCGCATCCGCTGCAGCGCCTATCCAGTAGGCGGCCGAGGCCATCCGTCCGTCTGAATAGGCCACGATAGGTTTTTTGCCCCGCAGGGAGTAGATGTAATCCGCCAGCTCGGGAGTGCCGTCGACGGTTCCGCCGGGGCTGTCGATGTTCAGGATAATGCCCTTGACTGACGGATCGTTCATCGCATCGGAAATAATGTTTTTGACCTGATACATCGACTGACTGCCGAATAATATCCGCTCAAAAAGGCCCGTCTTTTTTGCCAGCGGCCCAGTGATGTCTATAATCGCG
>CALCJG010000393.1 GCA_937967705.1 uncultured Spirochaetia bacterium | reverse complement strand
CGCAGATGATAGCCTCCGCCCAGGCCATGAAGGCGGGCTTCGACATCCTCAAGCCCCATCTTACCCAGAGCGCTTCGGAGAAGAAGGGCAAGCTGGTCGTCTGCACGGTCAAGGGTGATGTGCATGACATTGGAAAGAACATCGTGGCCATGATGTTCGAAAACCACGGATTCGAGGTGCACGACCTGGGCAAGGACGTTTCCACGGACGTCATCATCGAAACGGTAAAACGGATCAAACCGGACATCCTGGGCCTGAGCTCGCTGCTGACCACGACGATGACGGAGATGAAGGTCATCAGCGACCGCATACGGGAGGAGAACCTGCCGGTCAAACTGCTGCTGGGCGGCGCCGTGGTGACCCGGGAATACGCCGAGAGCCTGGGAGCCTCTTACGGTGCCGACGCCGTGGAGGGGGTCAAGGTCGCCCAGACCCTGATGGCCAGAACCCGGTGAGGCTGCAGGCCGGATCAACCCCGGCGCAGCGGATCACCAGGACATTACCCTTTTCATCCATGATCCCGCCGTCATGGAGTTCTTCCGAACAGACGCGGCCGCAGATATCACACTGATAAGCCATAGAACTCCCCCACAATCGGCAATCTCATCATACCCTCATCTCTCCTGATACACATCCCGGACCCATCGTCCTGCTCTCTTCACCCGGCCGTCACATCCGCATTCAGTACCCGACCCGTGTTTCTGTCCGTGAAAGAAATGCCCCCGGAAGGTTACACAATTGCCCATCGCGAGGACCCCACGGCCTTCGGGCATGCCGTTTTTTACGGGACCATAATAGATTTCACCGCTGCCGTATTGCCGGTACCCCAGGCCGGTGTCCATTTTTCCCCAGAACCAGCGGCCCTTCTGGCGCACTTTTTTCCGGCCTCCCTTCATGATCCAGTATTCCACTCCCGGCCCATGACGCAGGTCTTCCCTCCACTGTCCCCGGAAGAGTATCCCCCTCCACGCCTGAGGGTGAGACGTATCCTTTTTATACAGAACCGTTTCGACCCCTGCCCCCTGACGTTTCCCACGAGCCCATTGTCCCGCATATTCTGTCGTTTTATCGTAATCATAGAGAATGAGTTTCCCCTTGCCGTGAAATAATCCCTCCAGAAATTCCCCCCGATAATGCAGGGATAGTTTACCAAAAGCCCGGCGTTTCAACTCCCCCTTCCCGTGATAGCTCCCGCGCAGAAATCCCCCCTGATAGACGGCAATTTCGAAAACCATTGTACCCTGACCCGTATCGCAGTTCCCTTTTGCGCAGTATCCCCTCAGGCCGTTCACCAGACGCCCCTGAGTGCCATGAAAGGCCCCGAACTCCTGCAGAAGCCTGGCCAGCCTTTCCGCCTTCACCAGAACGGCCACATCCAGGGGGCGGCTTCCCGGAGGAAAGTTTTTATACGCCTTTCGGATAGGGGCGTTTACATCCACACGGTATTCCATGAGTCTTTTTACCGCCTTCTCATTCCCGGCCATGACAGCGTAATGGAGGGGGGTCATGCCGTATATATCGGGGTGATGCGGATCAGACCTTGGTATCAGATGGAGCGCCATCGCCTCCTGTCCCATCAGGAGGGCCCGATGCAGTGGGAGGCGCCCCTCTTTGTCCGGCAGCATTGTCAGCTCGGCACCGCGGGGAAATTTTCTCAGAGCCGCCACATCCCCCTGGTTTAGAGCCTGGCAGAACCGGTAACGTAACACGTTTACATCATCCCGGTAGATATCCAGAGTTGAAAACCCCAGGATAAAATCAACCAGCTCGCCGGGATTAAAACCCAGACGCCCGCCCAGACAGCAGCCCGCGCTGATATCCGCCTGTGTGTATACGCTGGGAGGAATATCCGAAAGTTTATCCCCGTTTAGACACCAGCTCTTATGGCGTGAAAGATTTTTTCCTGTCTTCCCCGGCACGGCGCAATCCTCCCTCTGAAAACTCTCCTGCAGACCCACAATAAAGCTATGACCCGCAAAGGTGTAACAACCCCAGCCCCCCCGAAGCCCGATCCCGTGTCCCCTGTCCTCCAGCCGGGGGAGGATAAAGGAGGACGTAACCGTTACGGGGGTATAGAAACCCACAGCAGCAGGCCCCACAGCAGCCTGAGCTCCGAAGACGGGATACTCCGCCGAAACCGTAAAAACATCCATAAAATCATCCCCCCTATCCCTGAGATAGGCTCCGGTCGTTCCACAGCCGGCGGAACCCGTGTATATTAAAAGAAACAGGAGTGCCATTCGTATCATGGGCATGAGTTTTCTCCTTTCATTTCATATATGGGGTCAGAGCCCTACCGCCGAGTAACCGCATATTTTTGGTTGCCGCCGAAAAAGGGGTCAGAGCCTCCCAGAAAAAACATTGAATTAGCATCAAGTTAATTAATATTTCATCCCTTACCCTCCCGTAACCGGAAATCTCGGGAAACAGGAAGGCATTTGGGGGTTAGGGAGGATGAGAGGTTTTTTGATTATGGGATCAGGAACTATGAATTATATCATCTAGGTCTTATCCTGCAGATATTCATAGGCATTGAGAGCGGCTGTGGCCCCATCAGCGCAGGCCATGACGATCTGCCGCTTGGATTCGCTGCGAATATCACCGGCAGCATAGAGTCCGGGAAAAGATGTTCGCATCTGCATATCTACCTTGACCTCGCCCCATTCGTTGAGCAGGGAGTCAGGGAGAAATCCCGTATTGGCCACGAATCCGATGAAAATAAAGACTCCATCCACGGCAAGAGAGGTTTCCTGTCCGGTTTTTTTATTGCTGACCGCAACTGACTCCACCTTTCCCGCTCCGTCAATGGAAGTAACCACGCTATCGTAAACCGGTATTACCTTATCGTTTGAGAGTAACCTGTCCTGAAGGATTTTCATCCCTCGAAATTGGTCCCGGCGGTGTATGATATAGACCCGGCTCGCAAAGCGGGTGAGGAAATGGGCCTCTTCCAGAGCCGTATCACCCCCCCCTACCACTGCCGTAACCCTGTCTTTATAGAATGCTCCGTCGCAGGTGGCGCAGAAGGAAACTCCCCGCCCCAGAAACTCCTGCTCGCCAGGCACATCCAGATGACGATAGGAAGCGCCGGTGGCTACAATGACGGTTTTTGCTCTCATAACGCTCCCATCAGACAGGGTCAGAGCAAAAGATCCCTCCGGCTGCCTTTCGAGGGAGGAGACCTCTCCGTTCATGATATCCGTACCTAGCCTCCGGGCCTGGTTTTCCATGGCGGTCACCAGATCCCAGCCGGCTATGGGGTCCACAAACCCCGGATAGTTTTCCACCTCATAGGTGTTGACTACCTGTCCCCCGGGAGAAAATTTTTCCAGTACCGCCAGGTCCAGTCCTGCCCGCATTCCGTAAATGGCCGCCGTCATTCCAGCCGGTCCAGCTCCGATGATGATGAGATCTTTCATTCTCCCTCCGAACATACCAGTTATACCGGTATGGGAATCTCGGGGAAATGCTTTTCCCCCATTCTTTCTCATGGTTACCATGAGAAGCCAGTAATGACGGTTTTTCAATCAGATTTTCGTTATTTTTCATCCCCGGGGTCAGAGCCTCTCACCAATTACCGCAAGGCTCTGACCCCCCTTCAAGGTTAACCGGCAGATAGGTGTTGACATTTCACGGGAGTGGGTATTCGCTATCCTATAAACCTAATTGGGAGTCACAATATGAAAGGCAAGGACAGGATCACCTCAATTTTCCCCCGAAAAGAAGACATATCTAAGGATGTTTTTTCCGCTTTTCCCCTGGAACAGCGGGAATATCTAATAAACGGAGAGATTCGCCGCTGGACAGGAGATATGCAGCCGGTAATATCTCCCATACATTTTCAAACGGATTCCGGTCTCGTGGAAACGGGACTTGGCAGTTATCCGCTTCTCACAGAAAAGGAATCCCTGGAAGCCCTGGACGCTGCGGTGGCCGCCTATGACAACGGCAAAGGGGAATGGCCCACCCTCCCCGTAGAAAGCCGTATCCGCCACATAGAACAGTTCAGCCTCCTCATGAGGGAGAAAAAAACCGATATTGTCAATCTCCTTATGTGGGAGATCGGGAAGAGCCTCAAGGACAGCGCCAAGGAATTCGACCGGACCATGGAATACATCGCCGATACGGTCCATGCCCTGAAAGAGCTGGACCGGGCCGGCTCCCGCTTCGAGATACGTGATGATATCATCGGCCAAATCCGAAGAGCACCTCTGGGGGTTGTCCTCTCAATGGGACCCTTTAACTATCCCCTGAATGAGACCTTTTCCACCCTGATTCCCGCCCTGATCATGGGCAACACCGTAATCCTTAAACCGCCCAAATACGGCGTCCTCCTCTATGGGCCCCTGCTGGAGGCTTTCCGGGATGCATTCCCCGCCGGAGTCATCAACACGGTCTACGGCGACGGCCCCAGAGTCATCGGCCCCCTTATGCAGTCGGGTAAAATCAGCGTGCTGGCCTTCATCGGCACGAGCCGCGTGGCGGATATTCTGAAGAACCAGCATCCCAAGCCCCATCGCCTCAGATCCGTTCTGGGGATGGAGGCCAAGAACATAGGCATCGTGCTCAAGGACGCTGATATGGACCTTGCGGTCAAGGAATGCCTCTCGGGATCCCTCTCCTTTAACGGACAGCGCTGCACGGCCATCAAGATCATTTACGTCCAAAAGGAAATTGCCGACAACTTTTTAAAGAGATTCACAGCCGCCCTCGAAGAGCTGAAGGCGGGAATGCCCTGGGAGGAGGGTGTCAGCCTTACCCCGCTTCCGGAGGCAGGGAAAGCGGACACATTGCAAAGTTATCTGGAGGATGCCTTGGGCAAAGGGGCTCTAATCGTCAATGAGGGAGGGGGCATCAGCAACAAATCCTTCTTCTACCCGGCGGTGGTGTATCCGGTCAAAGAAACGATGCGGCTCTATCACGAAGAGCAGTTCGGTCCCATCATTCCGGTTGTCCCCTTCGACAGCATCGAAGAGCCTATGAACTATGTCATGAACTCCCAGTACGGCCAGCAGGCCTCCGTCTTCGGGAGCGATTCCGATGCCATAGCACGGCTCATCGATCCCCTGGTCAATCAGGTCTGCCGGGTCAACATCAACAGCCAGTGCCAGAGAGGCCCTGACACATTCCCCTTTACCGGTCGGAAGGACAGCGCCGAAGGAACCCTCTCCGTATCGGATGCTCTGAGGGTTTTCAGCATACGCACCCTCGTAGCCGCCAAGCAGACCGATCTGAACAAGCGCATCCTTTCCGAGATCCTGCGGGAAAAAAAGTCCCATTTCCTCTCAACGGATTTCATCTTCTAAACCGGGGCCGTTTCACATCACGGAGTCATCACCCCGCCAGCTTTCGTATGAGCTGTTCCAGGCTGTATTTCATGCCGCGACGG
>CALCJG010000392.1 GCA_937967705.1 uncultured Spirochaetia bacterium | reverse complement strand
CATTTTACGACCCCTCCCCCTCGTTATAACGATGCCTCATTGGTTAAGTTTCTGGAAGAATCCGGCATCGGACGCCCCTCCACGTATGCTCCGACCATCAATACGCTGATAAAGCGGTATTATGTAACCCGTTCGGGCCGACAGCTTATCCCTACAGTACTGGGCAAGCTGGTCAACGAAATTATGAGTAATCATTTTTCTTCCCTTGTGTCCGTGGATTTTACCGCCAACATGGAGGAGAAACTGGATCAGATTGAGGAGGCAAGGTCCGACTGGAAAAGCATGCTCAAGGAATTTTATGATCCCTTCAAGGATATCGTCGAGGAGGCTGTTCATAAGATAGAGGAGATGAAGAATATTCTTGACGAGGAGACGGATTTTACATGTGAGAAGTGCGGCAGAAAGATGCTCAAGAAGATCGGGAAATTCGGTTATTTTCTTGCCTGTTCTGGTTTCCCGGAATGCCGGAATGCCAAATCCCTTCCGATGGGAAAATGTCCCGAGGAGGGATGTGATGGCGATGTCGTCAAGCGTTCCTCAAAGAAGGGGCGTCCCTTCTATGCCTGCAGCCGTTATCCGGATTGTAATTTTCTGACACGGGAGGTCCCTTCGGACAAGAGCTGTCCCAAATGCGGTAAATTACTCTTTACCAAGAAGACCAAAGGGAAGGGGCAATCGCTCGTATGCCTCAGTCCCAGCTGTGATTTTCATATGGAACTGTTGGACGAATGATAATATCAGGGTTATGACTGATAACTGACGAAATGCGATCCGCTCTATGATGTGTGAAATTGACCTCTTTTTGCAATATCTCAATGTAGAGAAAAACGCCTCCACAGAAACACTGAAGGCTTACGGCAGCGATCTGGTTCATCTTGACTCATTTCTTTTGGGAGAGGGGGATGAGCAGAAAAAAGCATACTATGAAGTTTCTGTAGAACCTGCTGAGGGGACCGTTCCAGTCTCCAAGATCGGTCCAGGTGATTTAAAGGCCTATGTGGAATACTGTTACGACAGCGGGCTCAGGATGTCCTCCATCGCCCGAAAAATCGCCTGTATGAAATCCTTTTTCAAATACCTTCACAATCATGACCTGATTTCCCAAAACCCTGCCCTGGGTCTTCTCTTTCCGAGACGTGAAAAGAAAATCCCATGGTTTCTTCCCCTCAACAAAATCGATCAGCTAATGGAATTTCCAATTAAGGATTTCGGGGATGTAAGGGACCGGGCCATTCTGGAGCTCTTTTACTCGTCAGGAGCCCGGGTGGGAGAAATCGCTTCTTCGGATATCGTTAATCTGGATATGGAAAGATCCATGTTGAAAGTGGCCGGGAAGGGGGCACGGGAGAGGATGGTCTTCCTTACCGAAACGGCCCGGCATTGGCTGAGGGAATATCTTAAACAGCGGGATGAAGAATACGGCAGCGTCGATGGACCGCTCATCATCAACCGGAGGGGTGAGCGTATCACAGTGAGGGGGATTTTCCATATAATAGAAAAACGTTCCCGGGAAGCCGGCCTTATGGAAAGAGTGACCCCTCACGTGCTGCGCCACAGTTTCGCGACGGAACTGCTCAATCAGGGCGCGGATATCCGGGCGGTTCAGGAAATGCTGGGTCATAAGAATGTTTCCACAACACAGATATATACCCATACCACGAAACAGCGCCTTAAAAAAACCTACGAAAAATACCATCCTCATGCGGGAGAACGTCATGAATGATCACATTGCCTTGAGAGGGACAACTGTTTTGGCTGTGCGACATAAAGGGAAAATTGCCGTCGGGTGTGACGGTCAGGTCACGCTGGGAGATACGATACTGAAATCCCGGGCCGTCAAGCTCCGTAAGATGAATGACGATAAAATCCTTTCCGGTTTTGCAGGCTCTGTTGCCGATGCCCTGACTCTCTTCGAACGTCTGGAGGGAAAGCTGGAAACCTATTCGGGAAACCTCTCCCGGGCGGTGGTGGAACTGGCCAGGGAATGGAGAACGGACAAGATGCTCCGGCGTTTGGACGCCATTCTGGCCGTTGGGGACCAGAACAACCTTTATCTCCTCAGCGGTAACGGGGAGGTGATCGAGCCGGATGATGGTATTCTGGGCATAGGCTCCGGGGGCCAGTACGCCGTTGCTTCGGCAAGGGCACTGGTCAGGAACACCGATCTGACAGCCGGGGAGATCGTGAAGAAATCTCTCGGCATCGCCTCGGAGATATGCATCTACTCGAATGACAATATCATCGTGGAGGAAATCTGATTTGAAGACGCGAAAAGTCGGTAAGGAGGGAGTGAAAGGACTGGACCAGGAGCTGACACCCCGGCAGATCGTCTGCGAGATAGACAAGTATATCATCGGGCAGGACCAGGCCAAAAGGGCTGTGGCCATTGCCCTGAGAAACCGCTCCCGTCGAAAAAAACTGGATGAAGAGATGCAGGAGGAAATATCTCCCAAGAATATCATCATGATGGGGCCCACGGGGGTTGGAAAAACGGAGATTGCCCGCCGCCTTTCCCGTCTGGTAAATGCGCCTTTCATAAAGGTCGAAATCACGAAATACACGGAAGTGGGTTATGTGGGAAGGGATGTAGAATCGATGATCCGGGATCTCACTTCCATCTCCGTCAACATGGTAAAACAGGAATACAGCGAGCAGTTCCGTGAAAAGGCCGTACGGGAGGCAGAGGAGCGTATCCTCGATATCCTCTATCCGGATAATCTCCTGGAAGAGGATTCTATTCAGACTGATCCTGTGGCGGTTTTCGACAAGGAGAGGGAAAAGCTTCGCAAGGATATCCGGGACGGATATCTGGACGATATCGAAATCGAGTACGAAGCGGAGGTGCCCTCCCTTGTTCCTGTAATGTCCGTGATGAGCGGATCGGGGCTGGAAGACATCGACATGCAGCTTCAGAACATGCTGGGAGATATGATGCCCAAGAAACCCAAGCAGAAGAAGATGACCGTAGCGGAGGCTAAGAGCTTTTTCTTCAATCAGGAGATCGAGAAACTGATCGACATGGATAAAATCGTTGAAGAGGCGGTCAGACGGACTGAGGAAATGGGGATCATCTTTATCGACGAGATCGACAAGATTGCGGGAGTCGAGGCCAAAAGCGGTCCCGATGTGTCCCGCCAGGGGGTACAGCGTGATTTATTGCCGGTCATAGAGGGGACGACCGTCAATACCAAGTTCGGAGCCGTTCGCACCAATCATATCCTTTTCATAGCTGCAGGGGCTTTCAATATCTCCAAGCCTTCGGATCTGATCCCTGAGCTGCAGGGGCGCTTTCCCATCCGTGTGGAGCTCAACGCACTCACGGAAGAGGATCTGAGGAAGATCCTGACGGTTCCCAGAAACTCCCTGACACGGCAGTACATCGAACTCTTGAGAACCGAGGGGGTCCGGATCTCTTTCTCCCAGGATGCTATCGGGGAGATAGCCCGAATCGCATCATCATTAAACCAGGAGCACGAAAACATTGGAGCCCGCAGACTGCACACTGTGATGGAGCAGCTGCTGGAGGATATTCTCTTCGATGCTCCGGATTTGAGTGATGACGCCAAAAGGATTCGAATCAATGCTGGTTATGTACGGGAAAGACTGAGAGGGAGACTAAAAGATCGTGATATCACTCGTTACATACTTTAAAAGTTTTACTTCAGGGGAATATCCCCATTTCCGGAAAAGGATGAAGTTTTTCCCCGTAGCGGGCGTATTAACACTCATCCTCGGTGTACAGTGTAGCCCTCTCCAATCACATCCGGCAGGGCGTATCGGCAGGATACCGGTTCCGCGGGGATACAACAGGCTGGTTTATCCCCCGGGAAGCTTTAGTGATTGGCTTCAGAAACTTCCCCTGAAAAAGGAAAATATCATACGATCCTATACCGGAGCTTTGATAGAAAAGCCTTTTTACAGGGTGATGGGCGTTGTGGACATGCCCCTGCTCTTTTCCAGTGATCTGGAACAGTGTGCCGACTACTGCTTTCGGTTCTGGGCCGAATATCATCGGGCCAGGGGGAGGCTGGAAAGGCTGGTCCTCTTCGATTATAACGGCAGGGCCCTGCCTTTCGCCGGTAGCGGTAAGAGCTTTACGGGCTTTCTCAAGAAGGCCATGAGCTGTGCCAATTCCTTCTCCATAAAGAAGGGCGCTGATCGGGTGCGGCCGGAAGATCTCATGCCGGGGGATATGATAGTACAGAACCAGCAGGGGGGAATTGGCCATGTTTCCATGATCATGGATGCCTGTAGGAACGGAAAGGGGCAGACTCTTTACCTGATCGGTTACAGCTTTATGCCCGCTCAGGAGTTTCATATCGAGAAGGCCTCGGAGAGTTTCGGTATGGCCGGCTGGTTTTCCTGGGAGGGTTACAGGGCGTATTTGAAGAAACATCTGGATTATGGCTCTCCTGTACTAAGACGGTTTCCCTCCTCCCATCAATAATATGTTTACATATCCTATAAAGTGACGAAAAAAAGCTTGACGATTTGGTCAATTGGTATTATATTTCCTTAATATGAACCATAAGTGCATATAATAATGAAGTTTTTTGTCAACCCGAAGGTTTTAGGAAAATTATGATTCAATTACCCCATAAAAAAGTAATACTGGGATGTTTTCTCTTTACTCTGATGATATTTGTCCTCTGGACTCTTATGTACCACCCGGGTCATATGTCACGGATTGTGCCGTCTGACAAGGAGAGTGTTGACAGTCATAAGACCCCCTGCCATCTTTCGGTGTTCGAATCTTTCTATTCCCGATCGAAGGACTCGGAAGGTCCAGAGATCAGCCCCGGTTCAGATCCTGTAAACTGCAGGGTTTATGAGATGACAAAACTACAGGTGGATAAAAATCAGGTCTTTAAAAGAGCGTCTGAAATTCAAAAGCCCTATAAAACACCGAGTGAAAAAAATGAGGTTCTGTCCCGTCTTAATGATGCGAGGAATCTCTTTGATGAAATGATCGGTGTGACGATGAACAACATTCAGAAAGCCATGAAAGATGGCAGCAGGGGCGAGAAGGAGATCGATGAGGCGAAGGAAGCGCTTGTCGAGATGAGTAAAGGGAGGGAATTTTTAACCCAGCGGATCAAGATGGTCGAAACGGACGATTTCCAGAAATAGCAGATGTGCCATAACATCTCCTCCGTCGCTGCAGGGAGATGATATAAATAAATTATATGTGTTGAGGGGGATCCATGAAGAGGTCTTTTGTGTTAGGGCTGGCGTTATTCTTTATGCTGGCCTTTGTGAATGCAGGCAGTGCCTGGAAGTATAATACTCATAAAAGCTCGGTCATACACGCGATGAATTATATGGGCAGCGGCAATGCGGACAGTGTTCAACAATGGGCCGCTCAGTTTTTAAAGTATATGGGCGGTGAGGATATAGCCGAGCAGATGGGAATCAAGAATGGGGATACGGATGATTTCAAAGACACCTCCGTCGGGGGATGGTGGGTCGGTTACAGGACGAATGTATCACTCTTCGGTTTCGATACCAATTTTACAAGTTACTGGCATTTTCTGACCATGTTTCGTCCTGGACATTACGGCAATGCCTATGACGGATATAGCTATAAGTATTCACCTGATGACGGTTTCTGGGGATACAATGGACTGGTCAAATCCCTTCTGTACAACCAGGATGTAAAAAATAAGGATAAGGCAGGGCGTACCATTTCCAATCCTGAGAACGGTCAGGGGGTTAGAGACGGTTATAAGTATCGGTATCAACTCTCATCGAGCCAGAAATACTATTCCACAACTCCGGGTTCCAATTATGACGATTATCAGAACATAATCTTCGAACCCAACAGCAACGCCGCTGTCTACTGGTATTTCAAAGCATTATACGGTCGTGTCTCCTCCAACATCGATCGCGGACATATGCTCTATCTCGGTCATGTTATGCATATGGCGGGGGATGCCAATGTGACTCAGCACATATGGGATACTCTAGATCATTATCATACAAGTTATGAAGGGTGGGTTGACGAAAACTATTACAGTCTTTACAATCCGGGGAAGGTAAAGGAGTTGATAGACGGGTTCATGGCCGCATACAATATACAGAATCCCTCTCAGCTTAGCAACATCACTCTCCAGGAAATCTTTGCTTATTTTGCCGCAAGGTCGCTGAATATGCCTGCTCCCCTCTATTCTGAAGACTACGGTGTACGTTATTCGAATGGATATGAGCAGTATAACGGATCTGTGGCGATAAACGTAATCATCATGGAAAAATATGTATATGACCTTTACATACCTGAGAGCGCCAGGAAGTTCTGATGGCATTCCGATAA
>CALCJG010000391.1 GCA_937967705.1 uncultured Spirochaetia bacterium | reverse complement strand
TACTTCGAGCGAACCGGATCGCCGGGATTGCCCTTATGACGTTCTTCGGCCGGGGAGTCTGCAAAGATAAAAAACGGTGAGATTCCGAGGAGAAGAAGCAGGGAGAGCCCAGTATGTCTGATGTTGTCTTTCCGCATGATGGCGTTAAAATACTCAAAGTTTTTCTGTGTGGCAAGAGGAAAATATAACCGTTACTCAAAATCGAACGTATCCCATGTACTGACCAGAATCGACTGGATTACTCTGGGCTGTTACCCATTATCCTGTAGGCAGGGTAGGGGTTGTCAGGATTTCTGCTCGTCCATCCAGAGACGTACGGTATGGGTGTAATACTCTTTTGGCGGGGGGGAAGCTTCCATCTTTTTGATTATGAGTTTTCGGGCCCATCGCCGTTCTGCGAGTTCGCAGATGTCCTTGATGTTCCTCCCAGAGAGGCCATCGCTGATTTCAGCGATTTTCTGGAGTTCCTCTTCATGCAGATGGGTTGCATAGTTTGAAAATATTGCCGCCCGTTCGTTTGTGTTGGGAAGCGGGAAATGTATGCTCTGATCGAAGCGGCTGATCAGGGCGTGGTCCAGGTCGGTCTTGCGATTGGTAGCCCCGATGGTGATGGTGCTGGTTATGGAATCGATGCCGTCGAGTTTTCGCAGGAGGACGGATAGAATCCTGCGGGTAGCTTCAAACATGTTATGATCTCTGGAGCCGGCCAGGGAGTCGATCTCATCGATGAAGAGTATAGCGCCCCCTATCTGATCGGATGCCTCAAAGATGGCGGAGAGATTCTGCGAGGATTGTCCGTACCATTTGGACATGATGGACTCGATGGGAACGTATATCAGCGGGACGTTGACATCCCCGGCTATGATCCTGGCAATGGTAGTCTTTCCGACGCCGGGACTCCCTTCAAAGAGTATGGCCCTGGGCATGTTGCTCTCCAGGGTTTTACGGGTCATTTTGGCTATCTGGCTGTAAATCTCGGGGTTTTTCAGGGGGAGTATGATCGATTCCCTTATCTTTCGCTTCACCTCCTCATAACCGGCTATATATCCCCAGTCCAGATTGCCGTTGTCCGTGTAGACCGTGGCACCGTGCTGTATCAGACGGGCTATGGGATCATCCCTGACCGTGGAGTAAGCCAGCTTGTAGAGTTCCGTAATGAGATTGATCTCTTCCTGGCTCAGGTTGTTCTTCTTGGATATTTCTGTTCGGAAATTGCTGGAAAGCCCGAGAAATTCGATCTTCAAATTGTCCAGAAGATTTTCCGTCTTGAAGAGGCTCTTGTTTAGGGCCTGCAGGGCGTAATATCCGTCACCAAAGGAATGCAATCGGACGTTATCCAAATGGCTCTTGATAAGATTGAGGGAATGGATCAGAAGGGTTTCATTCAGAACTGGTATGTTATATGAGATTTTTGTTATCCCTTTTTCAAAGGAGATTCGGGGCATATTCCAGTCATGATAGGCATGACGTTTTTCCATGAAAGCTGTCAGCTCCTTTTCGATCTGCTCCTTCATGGTGTTATAGGGGATAAGAAGTGCGGCTTCTGCTTCAGTCATCCGGTACTCCCAAAAAATTATGTCACATAAATTAAGATTTATTATTATTGTTAGAATAAGTCAAGCAGCTTTTTGTTCGGAGAGGGGTGGGATTATCAGGGAAATGGAATTTGCCGAAGGAGGGACTTGAACCCTCATGGAGTTGCCCCCGGCGGATTTTGAGTCCGCTGCGTCTACCAGTTCCACCACTTCGGCTTTATTCTTTATACCAGACTTTCATGGAGTGGGAAAAAAGGAAACCGATTTTTATTCCGGTTGAGGAAGTTCGTCTACTTCAATGTACTTTCCCTTGGCCCTTGCTACGATTTTACCCATTTCATTCTCTATCTCGGCGCGGTTTTCAATGATGCGCTTGTTCTTCTTGACATACCATCCGCGTATATAGAGGTTTTCGTTGATAAAGGCGGATTGAAGATACCTAACGGTCATCTCGCCGGTCAGGGTCATCATGTCCATGTATTTATTGACGGTTATCATGGTCTCATCCAGCATGGCTGCTATAATCCCCGCATGCAGGATGTTGGGAGGCCCTTCCAGTTTCTGGTTCCCGACAAATTCTCCATAAGCCGTTTTGGTGTCCTCATCGAATTTCAGCTTGAGCCGTAATCCTGAATCGTTTTCTGAGCCGCATCCAAAACAAGTTTTATCCTCGAATTCTATCATGCCGCGATTATATGCATTAAAATCTATTTTGTCAAACACTTTTTAGGCAGATGTGAATAATGATTAAAACATTTTTAATAATAAAAACAAATATACAAATATAAGGGGTGATGGGGAGGGGGAATTGAATCGCTGAATATGATGATTTGCTACTGGTTCTTCTTCTCGTTCATTTTGTCCAGGAGCATGTCTATCTCATCCTGGTCCAGCCATTCGTCTACATGGTTGGGCTGTTTGTTCGTTATCATGAGATACATCTCAAGAGCCATGATAAGATCTTCCTTCGTCAGGATGCCCTGGGTAACGAGGATTTCGCCGATCAGACGGTCTGGATTGTCCTTTTGCAGTTCCAGCGAGGCATCGAGCTGTCTTCTGGTGATGATCTCGTTATCCACCAGAAACTCTCCAACACGAATATCATATTCATTATTCATCAGGTTTATAATGCTGTTCCATTGTTATGTTTTTCAAACGCCTCTGACTTATATAGTATAATTGTAAATACTCTTTGTCAAGTTTAAAGTATTGCCGGACGGTAAAATGTCTTGACTTTGGCCTGTGGGCTGATAGGTTAAATGTCTCAGCAAAGGGAGGCCATGAATAAGAAAGGACTTGCCATCGGGGGGATATATCTCTTCGCTTGCCTGGCTGTTGCAGTGGCAGGCAAAAAAAACGCGACTTTCATCGGTATGAAGTCCTGCCAGGAATGCCATGCCAGCGAGGCCATAGGAAACCAGTTTAAAATATGGCAGACATCACCCCATGCCATGGCCTTCCAGATATTAAGAACGGGCAAGGCTCTTCAGATAGCGAAGAAAGCCGGCATTTCCCATCCTCAGTCCAGCCTGCGGTGCCTCAAATGCCATACTACCGGTGGGGGAAAGGTGGAGACTACTAAGGATGAGGGAGTGGGGTGTGAAGCCTGTCATGGACCAGGAAGCCTCTATTTCGAATTCAGCAATCACGCCTCCTTTGCCAACCGGGAGGCGGCCTATAAAAAGGCGGTATCCCTGGGTATGTACCCCATCCTGGGTATTGACGGCATCAAGGCCAGGGAAAAGTTATGCCGCTACTGCCATAATGATGACCGTCCCTGCCTGCCTTCGGATATTAATGAAAGGAAGAGACAGACCCTTCCCCTGTCAGTAATCGCGGATTTTATCTTCAGGCACCCCCTCCGCAGGAGATAGCGGGTTTGTTGGACATGACAAGCCACCGTAAGCTTTCCGCCTTGATTAGGATTTCCCTCATTTTTTCAACCATCTCCTCAATATCTCTGTACGGGCCTTCCTCGAAGAGATTGTCCAGTTGAAACAGTCCCGCTCCCATGGTGTGGAATATCTGAGACGGGGTGTGCTGAAGGAAATCCCTTAGCCCGGTGATGTTCAGAAAGGAATGGACTTTATCCGTCCAGGGATAGAACTCCTTGCGGAAAAAGAGATGGATGAGCAGGGTATAGAGCTCTTCTGTGTTGAGGATGACTTTAGTGAGCCTGTTCAGACCGGATATAAGCTCATGAATGAAAAGACCGTCATCCTGATTCTTGTATACAAGGAGAGGAATGCTCCGGAAACGGGAGTCTGCATAGCTTTTTCGCACCAGTGAGTTTACGTCAAATCCCTGATTGCTCAAATTGATCAGCGTGAACTGAATCATGCTGTCCGAGGCCCGATCAAAGAGTTCCTCCTGGTTTCGGCAGAGAACCGGCTCATAGTGAAAGCGTCTTAGCAGGGTGTTGAGGATTGTCAGATGAGCTTCGTTATCATCATGGATCAGGAGGCGTCCCTTGACAGTGGCAGGGTTTTTGTGGCATGACTTGAGATGCCGAATAAGTGCGGTTTCCCTGCCGGCTAGGAAGACATCGGCGATACCCATTTGCAGTAAAACCTTGCGGATTTCCGGAGTCATGTCATGGAGGAACAGGATGAGGGGTACCGGAAATCCCCGTAAGACGCGAATCATCTGCTCTGAAACCTTCCAAGAGGCAGGTAACGCCTCTAAAATGCAAAGGTCGTCCCCGGTCCAGGAATGGCTTTCTCCCTGAGTGGTCATCTCCTCTGCCGTGGGAAGAGGCATATCTCTGACAGAAAAACCAGCTGAAGTTAAACGATCTTTCAGCCCCGAGGCTTTAGTGGAAAACAGGGTTATGTTCTTAACGGAAACGGTCATGGGTCAGGTCTTCTGAATGGGATCGATATGTATTGAGGTATATTTAAGAATTGGCAGCGTTTATACGTCAATCAACTTATCCTGAAACGGTTTGAAATAGGAAAAGAAATTGATAAGTGGCGGTGACTTGTTAGTTTTTTAAAAGTATATTTAAAAAGAATGCTGGACACTGAGGCTCAGTTCTATTAATGGTTAGCTGTTCCCTGAGATTCACAGAAGAATAATTCCCTGGGAGATATGTGTGGAAAAAGTCCGGGATTTATTGAAAAGAGAGCAGTTTGTTGAAAAATCAGTAAGTGCCATTCAACTGAATACCTATATCGCCTTATGGGATAAAGTCTCATTCCTTTCCAAGGAAGAGCGAAGTCAGGCGGGAAAAATGTTCGTGCCGGTTCGTTCGAGTGACTTCCTGACTCAGCAGATGTATCTGGCTGCGGGATTACTCGAGGTCGGCGTGGAAAAAGGGGATTTTATCGGCGTCTTCTCGGAAAACTCCCTTAGGTATGCTGTAGAAATTTACGCCATACTGGCCATAGGTGCAGTATTTGTTCCGGTCTATCCCTCCATGACTGAGGAGCAGGTGCATATGCTCCTTCAGTTTTCTGAAACCCAGTATATGTTTGTCGGAGGTCTTGCTCAGTTTCAGAAGTCCTTTCCCATACTGAACAGAATAAAATCACCCCTGAGACGTCTGTTTGTGAACTACCAGTCCGATTTAAAACATAACAACATTCTCAACTATGAGGAACTTATCGAACTGGGTAAAAAATCCGGCAGACTGCGGGAGGTTGTGGACCGCGTTAAGGAGATCAATGAAGGGGATACGGCGGTTCTGATTTTTACTCCCGGAACCACAGGGGTTCCCAAAGGGGTTCTCCTTTCCCATGGTAATATCATAGCCCAGAAGCCTGTTAGTAAATATTTCCATCTTTCCAGCAAGGATCTTCGCCTGTCCCATCTTCCTTACAGTCACGCTTTCGGTCTTTCCGCTGACTTGTTCGGGTCGGCTCTTGTAGGGACTGTTGTTGCCATAAGCAATACCTTCGATACCGAGGAGATTATCAGGGATATCGCAGAAATTCAGCCTACAATCATGTGTTCAGTGCCGCGTTTGTATGAAAAGCTGTACATTCACATTCTTTTTGAGATCAGCCGGTCTTCCAAAATTAAAAAAAACCTCTATACCCTGGCACTGAACGTGGGACGCGAGCGATATTTACGGAGTTCATCGGGGAGGCATGTTTCCCCGGTCATGAGGTTTGTCTCGCTGATGCTGGCCTTTGTTTATAAAAAGATTCGGAAGTCCATAAACATGAAAAACATGAGGTTGCTTTTTTCCGGTGGAGGGCCGCTCCCTATTGAAGTGGCCTATTTCTTCGGGAGTATTGGGCTTCCCATCCTGGAAGGCTATGGTCTGACGGAAACCGCTCCCATTATCAATGTCAATCGTGTTGATAAAAATAAACCGGGGACTGTGGGACCGCCGGTGGACACAGTGGAGGAAAAAATCTCCGACGAGGGTGAAATTCTGATAAAGGGGCCCATGGTCTTCATTGGGTATTATAAAAATCAGCAAATTCATGAAGAGGAGGACGTTTTTACTCCGGATGGTTTTTTTAAAACCGGGGATATAGGCCGATTTGACGAGGATGGTTGTTTGATCATAACCGGCAGGTTGAAGGATCTCATTATCACCTCCAGTGGGAAAAACATCGCCCCCCTGCCTATTGAGAAGAAGTTCGAATCAGACCAGTTTATTGAAACTTTTTGCGTAGTGGGAGACGGCCGTAAATATCTTTCTGCTCTCGTTGTACCGGATTTCCAGGTTCTGAAGGAATATGCCCGGCTTCATAATATTAAATATTCAGATGAGCGGGATCTGGTGAAAAATCCCGAAATCAACCGTTTTTACAGGGAGCGTATAGACAGAATATCAAATATCCTGGCACCCTATGAGCAGATTAAGAAGTTTACGCTATTGCCGGACTCTTTTTCCGTGGAAAATGGCGAGTTGTCGACTACCTTCAAGTTTAAAAGGCATTATATTCAGGCAAAGTACAGGAACGTCATCGATTGCATGTATCCTGAGAGCAATATCATCTCCTGATTACCCGCGCTTTTTAGAAAAAAAAACAGAAATCAGTAAAAATTTACTCAGGGAAAAATCCCAGCTGCCGAAATATTCAATAAGGCAAATCCTGTAAAAAAAGTAGAAAATAGGTCTATTGTGGTTATAAATGGGCCATATTATCTAACAAACGGCTTTAAATAGAAATAATCACCTCTAATCCCATTCAATTTCTACTCATATCCATCCGATCATTTTATCGTAAGGGGAGAAAACCCCGGGCCGAGCAAGATAGAATGAGCAGCTTGGCGAAGTTCTTTGAAAACTGTAGGAACTGGCTGAAAGCATTTATACCTATGAAGGTATAGGAATAAATGGTTGCAGCAAGAAGGGAGGGTATTCCCTAAATAAAAAGAGCAACCTGGTATTAAAAGGCCTGATAGGGAGATCAGGCTTGAAAACAACAAAGGAGTGTTAACTATGATTATCAATCACAATATGAGCGCCATCAATGCAAACAAAGTGTTGAAATTCAAGCATTGGGACGTTGATAAATCCATGGAAAAGTTGTCCTCGGGCATGAGAATTAACCGCGCCGGGGATGATGCATCCGGTTTGGCTGTATCTGAGAAGATGAGATCCCAGATCCAGGGTTTGAGACAGGCTGAGAGGAATACAGAGGACGGTATGTCTCTGGTTCAGACTGCTGAGGGCTACCTCAATCAAACCGCTGCCATTCTTCAGAGAATCAGGGTTCTCGCCGTTCAGTCCTCCAACGGTATCTACACCCAGCAGGATAGACAGCTTATCCAGGTTGAGGTTTCGGCACTGGTGGATGAAGTGGACCGTATCGCTTCTCAGGCGGAGTTTAACAAATTCAAACTCTTGCTGGGAGAATTCGCAAGAACTAATCCCAAAGCAAGTATGTGGTTTCATATGGGAGCCAACATGCATCAGAGGGAGAGAATCTATGTTGGAACCATGACTTCACAGGGTTTGAATCTTAAGGAGAAGACGGGAAAATTCCTGGCCAACCTTAGCACGGCTGACAACTCAAACAGGACCATCGGAATCATCGATGATGCTCTGCATAAAGTCAGCAAACAGAGAGCAGATCTCGGCGCCTATTTCAATAGGCTCGAGCACGCTTCTAAAGGTCTGATGACTGCCTACGAAAATATACAGGCTTCCGAAAGCCGGATAAGAGACGCTGATATGGCGGAAACTCTTGTCGATCTGACAAAGGACCAGATCCTGACTCAGAGTGGTACTGCGATGCTGGCTCAGGCGAATATGAAAGCAAGAACCATCCTTCAGCTTCTCGGTGGCTGATAACAGAAAAGAAAAGTTATCGAATAGGGAATACCTCAGAATTATAAAAAAACCCGCTCTTATTGGAGCGGGTTTTGTTTTTTCCGGTTGTATATAGGATTACATGTTCGTGGAAAATGCCCTGAAGCCAATGCCGAAATAGACAGCGATGTCATAGTTGGCATTGATATCCTGTTTTGTAGTGGTTTTGGGTATGGTCGCGCTCTCAATTTCGGAATACTGCTTTTTGGTCAGGTTGTATCCGAACCGTCCCTCCAGATCAAGATATACCCCTTCGCTGACAGGGAAGTAAAAACCGAGTATACCGTTGGCCCAGGCGTCCATCTTTTTTGTAAATTCGTAATTGGGTCCAACCTGATCAGCGGACATGAGATATTTGCCCGATATGCCGCCCCCTATGTAAAAACCCCCATCCGTAGCAAATTTCAGCGAGAGCATCGGCTGTATGAAATTGCTGTCGAGGTTTTTATCTCCCGACCCTGTAAAGTCTTTTGTTCTTAATCTCTGATATTCCACACCAAAACCGACCAGAAGAGGTTTCAGGTTCAGGTTATACTCGCCCTGGACCGCAAGACCTTTTTGGTTGGGGTCTTTTGTCCCTTCGAGCTGATAATCCACAACGGATACAGGTATATAACCCACCTTCAGGAAGACTAGGTCACTCGTCAGGGTCTGAGCGCCTGCGGGAAGGGTCAGTACGGATAGTAGTGCAAACAATGCCAAAATAAGAATTATTCTTGCTTTCATGGATGCCTCCTGGCTAACGATTCAATTTGAATTGTTTAGAAAAGGTTAATAGATTACTCGAAATATATAAATATATGCGGGAACTGTCAAACATTTTACTTTTGTCGGGGTTATCTAAAATTATGGCTTTTAGCTCTTTTTGAGAGACTTGAACCGCTTCTTTTCATCCTTAAGTATCCCTTTTTTTATCTTCTTTTCCCTTTTATCATCCTTCATGAGGATGGCAGTTGCAGGTATGGTCTGATCCGTAAGTGGCTCTGCTGGTGATGTGTCGGAAGAGGAGGGGATATCCGGTTTTTTTAATTTTTTAATGAGATATTCGGCGAACATTCTTCCGAATTGGGCAATGAATCCGGTTATGAGAATCGTGAGTATCCATTTTAGGGCAGTGTTCCATTCGATATCCGGCATTACATCATACCATGCATTTAGGAGATGGTTCAATTCTAGTGAAATATCAAGGAATTGCAAACAAAAAACTCACCAGTATACCGATAATAAGAATAGTGCATGGGAAAAAATGTCCTAAACGGTACTCCCCGGCTTTAAGAGGATTGACATATTCTGAGTATCTCCCTATCTTAACTGAAAAGAGATACAGGTCCATTCATCAAGCCGAAGCGATGCTGCTTATAAAAAATAGATGAGCGAAAAAAACTACGTTAAATTGTATGATGCATCCTATCCGCCGCAGGAGGCTTTTTTTCTCAGCGAGGGATCCGTTTACTTTTTCATAACGGAGTCGGATAAATATGCCGTGAGGGGGAAAAATCTGATCATCGGGGCATCGGAGATCATCCTGAGCAGCATTCTGGGTATCCCGACAGAGAGATTGGAAACAGCAGTAGCCGAGAAGGACGCCAGTGTAAAAAGGATGTCGCTGGAAAAATTCCTCGAAGGGATCAAAAATTTTTCCTTCATCATCAATGTCGCCATAGTGCTCGCCAAGCAGGTTTTTTTGACCAATGAGATCATCAACAAGAACTTGAACTGCCTTGACGGCGGTGGTAAAAAGAGCAGGGATGTCTGTGTGGAGTTTTATCAGATAGTATCCTTTGTTAAACGGGAATATGAGAAGAGGAAGTTGCCCTGGCTGAAAGAAATCGTTGTCAAATATGAAAACAGCCTTTCTTTTAAGAGGGGGGAAGCCATGGGAAGGGCATCTGAACCTACAAGGATTCAAACAGGGGAGGCCCTGGCGGACAAATACCGGGAGTTCCCCACAAATTCAATCATTTGTGAAGAGGGTTCGGAAGGCGATGAGATGTACATCCTTGAATCCGGTTCCATCGATATCTTCATCAGAGACAATCGGGTTGCAACAGTAAGCGATAAAGGGGCGGTGTTCGGCGAGATGGCTCTCCTCCTGGGGGATAAAAGGACTGCAACGTTGAAGGCAAAGAATAATGTGGTCTTGACGGTTATCAAGAAGACAGATCTCAAGGAGATTGCTCAAAAGGAGGAATCATTCTTTTTAAATATTGCCGCATCACTGGCCAAAAAACACCATAGCAACAATGAAAAGATTAAAAGCGTCAATAAGCTCATCATTAATCAGGCGATTGAGGGTGATCCCTCACAGAAGGAAAAAAACCTTGCGGAATATCAGAAATCCAGCGGTGAACTCCTTGCTATTAAGCGGGATGTTGAAAACCTCTATAACAAAAAGGATGCGGATTTCCTGAAACAACTGGTGGAGGGATTCGACTAATAACCTCCCTTTTGATCAATAAATCCAGGAAGCTTAATCGTCGGAAGACATCGTCCCCTTCTTCAGCGATCTGAGCCATGACAATTCAGCCTTTAGATGATGTTCAAGATAATTGAAAACATGTATCTGTGAATGGTCATCCTCCATGGCCCCTTCTTCCTCTATTTTTACCTTAATCCTCGATAAATGGTCTTTGACGAGTTCCATCCGTTCTTCAATGAACTGTTCTTTCTGCTCAGGCTGAAGTGTATTGAAGAACATGAGGACGATATCGATATCGAAGTGAATCAGATTGTGATCGAAGTACTGTTTGAGCATCTTTTTGTAATGTTTGCGTCCCGCGGGAAGAATCTCATAAATGTATCTTTCAGGATTGCCCCCGTCTTTTTCGGTACCGACCCTCTTGACCCACTCGTTTTCAACAGCCTTTTTTATGGCGTAATAGATGGAGCCGAATTTTATATCTACGTAATCCTGAAGCCGCTCCACAATTTTTTTCTTGATCTCATATCCGTACAAATTCCTTTCCATCAATAATCCCAAGATTGTAATCTCGATTTTCATATATACACCTCTTTTCTAAACTTATTTTCCAGTAAATACAATCGCTTCTCCGTTTAAAACATTCTACAGAAAGCATCTTTTCTTTACGTATTCCTATATATTTAAAAATAGATAACAATATTTAAAAAATCAATAATATTATATGATTTATTAAAAATTATTTACATAAAAATTAATAGTATTATCTCAGAATGTAATGTTTCGATGATTTTTGATCAATTTTGCAGGGCAAAGGGGATTATTGTCTGAATTTATTATACAGAGGTAAAAGAAATGTCTTATTATAGGCCAGGCTGACCTATAAAACCTTCAAAGCGGATTTAATAATGTCCTCAATGGGGATTCCGGGGTTATGCTTCAGAATGTCTTTTACTACTGCATTGGATTTCCCTTCATCAAAACCCAGGCTGGTCAGGGCATCAACGGCATCATGAAGCAGAAAACCCTCTCTTGTCGGCGAGGCGGGAAACAGTTCCAGTTTTTTTAATTTTCTCTTTAATTCAAAGATGATCTTTTCCGCTTTGGTTTTACCAATACCGGGAATTCTGATAAGAAGAGAAGGATTCTCATCCTTGACTGCCTGGATAAAATCAGGTATTCTTATCCCTGAAAGAATGGAAAGGGCCATACTGGGACCGATCCCGCTTGTGTTAAGGAGCAGTGCAAAGAGCTGTTTCTCTTCCTGGGTATAGAAGCCGAAAAGCTTAAGACTATCCTCCCTGTGCAGGGTATAGGTATGAATAGTGATTTCTTTCAGATCCTTGATGTATTCAAAAGTAGAAAATGGTATGTATACCTGATAACCCACACCCTGAACATCCAGAAGGATTTCAGTTGGTTTGACGTCCTCAATAATCCCTTTTAATCGTGCTATCATCTCCTGATTTGCTCCAGTGATTCCTTCAATTCTCGAAAGACCGAATACGACGGGGAACAAGTGAAAAGGAGTGGCAGGCTGCGATGGCCAGTGCGTCTGCGATGTCATCCTTTCGGGGGGTCTCTTTCAGGTTGAAAATACGGGTAACCACGGTGGTCATCTGTCCCTTGCCGGCACGCCCGTACCCCGTCAGAGCCTGCTTGACCTGGGGAGGTGTGTATTCCTGGTATTTGACGCCGGAAAGCTTAAGGGTTAGCAGGATGACGCCGATGGAACGGGCTACATCCATGGCGGTTTTTGTGTTCTTTGTGAAAAACAGTTTTTCCAGCGCCGCACAGGCGGGATGGTAGTTTTGAATAATTTCCATTAATTCGGTATGAATCAACAGCAACCGATCCTCGATTGGAAGCGCTGACGGGGTTTCGATGGCATCAAAAGCTATAATGTCGAGATTCTGCTCGATGACCGCCCAGCCCACGATACCGTAGCCTGGATCGATTCCCAGAACCCTCACTGAGCCTCGCTGAGTTTATTCATGATCTCATCAGGAATGTCATAATTGGAATATACATTCTGAACGTCATCGTGGTCTTCCAACAGCCCTATCAGCCTGAGACATTGAGTGGCCTTCTGTTCATCCAGGGTCACCGTGGTTTTAGGAATATAGGTGATCTCGTTGTGAATCATCTTGTATCCCTTGGAGGCAATGGCGTCGTATGCGGTGCTGTAGGTTTCTGGGGGAGTTGTGACGACTATGTTTCCGTCTTCCGTCCGTATGTCTTCGATGTCGAAATCCAGGAGCATTTCCATGATTTCGTCTTCAGTAGTCTGACCGCTTTCGATGATTATCATCCCCTTTTTGTCGAAAAGATAGGAAACACTGCCGGATTCCCCGAGGTTGCCGCCGTTTTTCGAAAAGATGGTTCTGATCTCCGGGGTGGTTCTGTTGCGGTTGTCCGTAAGACAGTCAAGCATGACCGCCACACCTCCGGCCCCGTATCCTTCATAGCGTACTTCTTCATAGGTAACCCCGTCCAGAGTGCCGGCTCCTTTTTTGATGGCGCGTTCAATGTTGTCGCTGGGCATGTTGTTTTCCTTCGCCTTCATGACAGCAATTCTCAGGCGGGGGTTGGAGTTTATATCCTCCCCCCCTGTTCTGGCGGCAACTGTTATCTCCCGGATAATCTTTGTGAAGAGTGCGCCCCTCTTGGCGTCAACCACGGATTTTTTCCGTTTGATTGTAGACCATTTCGAATGACCGGACATTTTTCTACCTCTATGATAATGTAATTGGGTTTTTCAGGAGTAAAGACTGTTAAGGCAATTTTTTAATAACCTCTGTTAATTTTCAACTGTAATTTTTCGATCCTCTTCCGGGCTTCCCTGGTGTTGTAATCACGAGCCACACATTCCTTGTAATACCGTACGGCATCAGCCAGTTTCTCCTTTCGTTCGTATGATTCCGCCAGGTTCCAGCGAACCTTGCCCTCATTCAGTTTGTTTAATTCGTATTGTCTGTCCCGTGTGTTCTGTTCAAGTTTACCCTGTTCTTCCATTTTGGTATAATAGTCGCTGTTGAATTCACGGGTCTTTTTAATAGTCAGTTTAATGGAATCTATTTCTCCTCTAATCTTCAGGATGTCTTCTCTGCGTTTGCTTATATCTCCCAGTATCTGTTTCTGATATTCGATGGTTTTGAGATAAACGGTTTCCGCCTGTGAAAATTCCCTGTCCTTGAGGAACATATCTCCCTTGAACTCATTGGCCTTGGACCTACGAAGGACGTCCTTTTCCGGGAGATGCTTCAAAGCCCTGTCGAAACATTCATGGGCCAGCTTGAAGTCGCCGGTTTTTTTATAGGCGATATACCCCAGGGCGAAGTTGACATAGGGGTCGTCCGGTTTCTTGACCAGATATTTTTGATAATACTTTTGAGTTTCGAGAAAACGGTCTATGTCTTCATTCAGGTTGCCAAGCATCAGGTAGAGTGAGGGATCATCCGCTTCTCCCTTGGATTCCAGATATCGTTCCAGATGGTATATGGCCCTTTTCTTATCATTGGTCCGATAAAGGGAAAGCCCGAGTTCGTGAGAATATTCGGATTTCGCAGGATTCATGGAATAGGCGCTTTCCAGCATGTCCCGATAGGGGCGTAGCCTGTTCTGGGCCTTGTAGACCTGGGCAACTTCAAAGGCTATGGAATCGTCCTTGAGCGGATCAAGAATGTGGTAACGCAGAGCCTGTTTGTAATTGTTCAGGGCGGAATCATGCTCTCCCTGCTTGAAATAACATCGGGCGGCATATAAATGAAGGGTGAAGAGCTCCTTGTCGGATTCGATGAAAAATCCAGCCACCTTCCTGTTTCTGAAAACCTGGATGAGGTTTTTCCCCGCTTCCAGCGTTTTCAGGGATACTAGATCGGAAGGGAGTTTAATATTACCCGATTTCTTCTCGTATATCTGCGTCAACCGGGTCTTGATCATATCCAGCGATTGTTTGTAATCACCTTTGTTGTAGTAACTGAGATAATCATCGCCCGCGGGTTGTGCAAGGAGTATATAAGCCGGAAAAAGAAGGAGTGTCAGAAGGAATGAGGTGATGAGAGGACTCCGTCGCCCCCTTTTCCGTCTGCTTCTCTTTGTATTAACATCTAATTCGGTTTTTTGTAAAGGGAAATGCATAATTCACCCGATAATAGCGACTCTACGGCCCACTTCCAATATCGGCCTGACAACGGTCACTCTTTATCAATATACTGCATGGGGAGAAAGCTGTCACGGGTTTTGGGTAAGGATGGGGAGTCCGGGGTTCTAGCGGCGAATTCTAACCTTTCGGACCATTCTCTTTTCGATCTTCGGGGCACCCTCGGGATTATACTTATTCTGAACTTCCTCAATGTTGCTGGTTATCAGCATTTTGACCACTTCTTCCGCTTTGTTTAAAACATCGATAAGTATGAGGTTTTCATCATCAGTGAAATCCTGAGTCAGATATTCCTCGAATTTCTTGGGGTTGGAGGGGGCTCCAATACCCACACGGACCTTGGCGAAGCGGTCGGATTTCAGACCCCGGATGATGGATTCGATGCCGGGATGCTTGAGTCCCGACATCATGTAATCAACCCGAAGTTCTCCAACTTCCAGGGCGGAATCCTCAAGTATGCAGATTATGTCTTTTACATTGATTCTCAAGAATGAAGCTATATATAGAACCGATTCTCCGATCAGATTGACGAAGGTCTGCGGCTTCAACAGCACAACCTCGGAATTGTTGATAACTCCCTTTCCAATGACGGACTTCTTCTTCTTTATCCGTACATCGATGTTGGCATTATTTGCCAGAATATCAATAACCTTGAAGCCGATATTCTGTCTGTTATTGTTATAGCGTTCTCCGGGATTACCAAAGCCGACGATTAATTTCAAATAGCGTTCATCCTCCTTCCACAAAATTGAAACACTAGGGCAGGGATGATAATTACAATCCCCTTATTCAGATGCTTCGGATTTGCCGGTTTCCTCAATTTCGGCTGCTCCTCCCTCGGCTGTTTCAACGGCCTTGTGAGGCGTTAGAACAGTAACAATGACCCTATCAGGATCGCTGAGGAACTTGATGGAAGAACCGATCGTTAAGTCCTTAATATGTATGGATTCTCCCATATTGAGATTTGTTACATCAACATTGATCTTTTCCGGCATTTCCCGGGGCAGACATTCAATTTCCAGTTCACGTTCAATGATTTCGAGAATTCCGCCCATGCGGACGCCCTTGGGTGTGCCGGTGACCTCAACGGGCACTTTGGTGTGTATCTTCTCTCCTAGTGTTACCTTATAAAAATCCAGATGCCATATCTGATCTGTGACAGGATCCCGCTGATAATCTTTGATAAAAACCTGATGAGTATTGTCGGCACCCTTGTCTGTAAAAACGAGATTGATTAGGACGCTCTCGGAAATATGCCCTTTAAACATTTTAGAGAATTCCTTGGACGGTACCTGGAGCTGCTGTGCGGTTCCGTGAGAATACATTACTGCGGGTATGAATCCCGCGCTTCTAATCCTGTTACAGGCGTTTTTCCCTTTTTCATTTCTTGTCTGGACATTGAGTGAAAGGTTCTGCATTGGTTTACCTCTTTTATTCAATTAGTATAGTGTATTTCAACATTAATATATTTACAAGAAAAGAGAACTGACGGATTCTCCTTCATGTATTCGCTTTATAGCTTCTCCGAAGAGAGAGGCGATGGACAATACCTTCATGTTGGGCAGACACTTCTCCTCGGGTATTTGAATCGTATTCGTAAAAATGATCTCCTTAAAGCCGGCATTGGAAAGCTTTTCCGGCGCGTTTGCTGATAATACCGCATGGGTCGATACGCAATAGATATCCTTGGCGCCGTTGTCCTTAAGAGCAAGTGCCGCCTGGGATATGGAACCTGCCGTGTCCACCATATCATCGATGATGATGCAGTTTTTTCCTTTTACTTCGCCGATAACATTCATGACCTCGGACACATTGGCCTTAGGTCTGCGTTTATCTATGATGGCCAGACCTGCATTAATCCTGCTCGCCAGAAAACGGGCCCTGACGACCCCTCCGGTGTCCGGAGAGACAACAACGGCTTCTTCAATCGCCAATTCCTTAAGATACTTAATAACGATAGGCGATGCAAATAGATTATCCACCGGTATATCAAAGAAACCCTGTATCTGGTCCGAATGCAGCTCCATGGTCAGAATACGACTCACGCCGACAGCCTGAAGAAGATTAGCCACTACTTTTGCCGATATGGGAACCCTGGGTTCCACTTTTCTGTCCTGGCGGGCGTAACCATAATAAGGGATAACGGCTGTAATCCTTTTAGCGGATGCCCTGAATGCGGCGTCGATGAGCAGAAGGAGCTCCATCAGGTGGTCATTGGCCGGATTGGATGTGGGCTGAATGATAAAAACATCCACCCCTCGTACGTTATCACATATCTTGACCGAGAGCTCACCGTCTTTAAATCGTATCAGGTCAACTTTTGATACCCCCATTTTCAGGTAATCCGCTATTTCCGCGGACAGCTTCTGATTTGAGGAACCTGAAAATATTTTCATGGAGTTGATCATGATTTCCCCGTGTCTACTATTATTTATTGACTCTATCAGTTGCTGGAACGGAGATACTGCTCCAGCCTTTTCAGCTCTTCCTGGGAATTGATACCGCTGCCTTCAACAGGGTTGTCCAGAATCATGGTATTGACGAAAAAACCCCTCTGGATGATGTGATTGAGGGTATCAGGCAGATAATACTCCCTCTGGGCATTGTCCGTGTTTATGGTTTTCAAACCCTGCAATAGGAGGGAGCAGTCAAAGACATAAGTCCCGGTATTGACTTCTTTAATTTGCCTTTCGGCTTCAGTGGCGTCCTTTTCCTCGATGATTCTTTTGAGATGCCCTTCCTGGTCTTTGAGTATGCGGCCGTATCCCGTGGGATTTTCCTGCAACATGGTCAACACGGAGGCCTTCGTGTTCGGTTTTCGATATTCCCCGACGAGGGCTTTGAAGGTCGAGGGAGAGATGAGAGGAACATCGCCGCAGGCGATGATGACTTCTCCATTATAACCCTGCAGATCCGGCTCTGCCTGCATAACGGCATGACCGGTTCCCAACTGTTCCTTCTGCCATACATAACTGACGGAATCACCCAGGACCTTCATAACCTCATCCCCACGGTAACCTATCACGACCGTTATGCTCTCGACACCCGCGGTACGCAGGTTGTCTGTTACATGAAGGATGAGGGGTTTTCCCTGTAAGGGGTGAAGAACCTTCGGGATATCCGATTTCATACGGACGCCTTTCCCTGCTGCCAGAACTACTGCTTTCATGATCGCTCTTCCGGTTGTCTCCTATTAGAAGTGATTTATTACCCCCCGCCGCCGCTGTCGGGTAAGAAATTATTGGCCTCATTCTGAGGCGCTAGGATTCGAACCTAGGAAATGCCGGGACCAAAACCCGGTGCCTTACCGCTTGGCTACGCCTCAATAGATTCCGTCTAGTATAATATAACATAATATCATTGAAAGATCGTAAGAAAAACACTATTCCCCTTGCTGTATAAATGATCCCTGGCCTTCTCGGCCCAGTCCCTGTCGCGGAAAAGTCCGACCATAGTTGAACCGGAACCGGTCATAAAAGAGATATCCGCCTTAAATGAGTATATCTCCTCCCGGAGATGTTTCAGGAATGGATGCTCCCTGAATACAGGACCCTCGAAATCATTTTTTATAACCTGACGAAAGGGGGAGATATCACCTTTCTGCAACCCCTCCCGGATGAGTCCCTTCTTGAACTCAATGTCGTCCCTTGAAGCCGGCGTTTCCGGCGATCGATTCAAGGAACGATAGGCCCAGGCCGTATCGACATGGATACCGCAGTTCACGAGCAGGACGAAATAGGGCAAAGCCCCCTCCAGGGGACTGATTTTCGATCCGGTTTCCTCGCAGAGACAAAAACCTCCGGTGAGACAATAGGGAACGTCTGCCCCTAGTTTTGCTCCAATCTCCATCAACACGGGAGCTTCCAGCCTTTTCAGCTGGCTGTTGATCAGTTTAAGAGCGGCTGCGGCATCGCTGCTGCCGCCTCCCATCCCGGCTCCGGAAGGGATGTTTTTTTCTACAGATAATGATACTCGCCCGCTCAGGCCCGTATGGTTGAAATAAGCAGCAACGGCCTTTGTTATGAGATTGTTCTCTACAGGCAGGGAATCGATGATTTCAGGGAACAAACCGCCCGAAGAGACAATTTCAATGCTGGGCTTTCTGCACGAATCGTCATCTATCCGCAAATCTTCGAGTTTTAAAAGATCAGAAACCTCCGTTGAAGCCATCAGGCTGAAAATATTGTGATATCCGTCCGTGCGCTTGTTGAGAACTTCAAGGTGGAGATTTATCTTTGCGTATGCTTTTGCTTCAGATATCAATGAATAATGCACTTCTCCCGGGAAAATGGGAATATGAAACCTCGATAAAACGAGAGCCAAAAATAGTATGGGCGCTTCTGCTTGTCAACTAATTAATTGGTCAGGTTTTGCTCTTTCTGGGAGATTTGGTCGATTGAGACTGTTCAATCCTCGACAATCCGGATCTGTTCCACGCGGCCGTTGGCTGTATCCAGGATGGCGATGGTATGGGTTTCGCTGCCGTAGATGGTGCCGGGATTGATGATTCGGGTATTATTGGATACATAATTTTCAAAAAGGTGGGTGTGCCCTTTAATGATGTAATCGTAATGGCCGGATGCCACAGCCTGTCGGAAGAGGGGGACATCGTCGCCGTGAAAGATAAAAAAGCGTTTGCCGTCAATGGTGACATCACAGGAGGTATCGACCCGGCCAAAACCGTATTCCTCTGATTTGGAGTTTATGATGTCCGCATCGAGATCGCCGTTTCCCAGGACAAAACGGCAAGAGCAGGTCTTGAATATCTCAAGCATCCTCGGAGAAGTCAGATCGCCTGCATGGATGATGAGATCCACCTGTCTGGTTTTAAAGATATCCACAGCCCGGGCAGTCATCTCCAGATTATTATGGGTGTCTGCTATCAGTCCTATGAGCATGAAATAAGCTCTTCGATCGGCTGAATTCGATTATGATGTATATATATTCCAGACATCATGTTTTTGCCGGGAATTCCCAATGATCAGCTCAGCCTTGCCCCGACGGGGATGCTGGCATCAACCTCGATCAGGACGGGTCTGTCCTCTTTGTTCTTCTTGGCGGCGAGAAGCATCCCGTAGGACTTTCGCTTGAAGAGGATGGCAGGCTTGAGGTTGGCAACCAGCAGAATCTTTTTACCTGCCAGATCCTCGGGAGTGTAATAGAGGGCCAGACCGGCTATGATGATTCTCTCGTCTAGGCCGGAGTCAACCCTGAGTTCCAGGAGTTTGTCTGAACCTTCGATACGGGAGGCCTCAAGAACCTGGGCCACCCTGATGTCCACCCTTGCGAATTCCTTTATGTCAATCAGCCCGTCTTCGTTTTCCATGGTGTCAGCCTCCTTCTTCGGCATTTTTTCCTTTGTAGCTGCTGCGGTTTGGATGGTTTCCTTGACCTCCTTCTCCAGTCGGGGAAAGAGTATGCCCAAATCCATAATCTCCAGTCCTTCCTTGAGATTGTTTAGAGTGAGCAATGAGGAGATATCATTCTCAGGCAGGGGTTTGTGTAGAGCCTCGGCAATCTTCGGAGCGATGGTGATACAGATGGGTGCGAGCAGGGAGGCGATGGCGTATATGGCCTCCAGCAGGTTTCTCATCATGGAGGAAAGCAGCGATGTGTTGTTATCCTTGGCCACCTGCCAGGGTTTGTACTCATCGATATACTTGTTCAGATAACGGATGAAATCCCAGAATTTCTCTATGCCCACGCTGATCTGAAAGGACTCAACGTGTTTGATGTAGTCCGCCAGGCTGCTCTTCAGGCGCTCCTGTATCTCTTCTCTTCCTGCAGGATCGGCTGGCTCGAATGCAGGGATCTTTCCGGAAAAATACTTTTCCACCATATTGAAGCTTCTCTTTATAAGATTGCCCAGGTCATTGGCGAGGTCGTAATTGATCCGGTTGATGACTGCCTCCTCGGAGAAGCGGGCATCCAGGCCGAAGGTCATTTCCCGTAGGAAGAAATATCGGATCTGATCATTTCCGAATTTCGCAATAAGATCCCTGGGTCGAACCACATTGCCCAGGCTTTTGGACATCTTGGATTCCTCCATGTTCCAGTAACCGTGAACGTTAAGGTGATAGTAGGGCTCGATGTCGGCGGCCTTGAGCATGGTGGGCCAGAAGACTCCGTGGGGTTTAACGATGTCCTTGGCGATGATATGCTGGACGACAGGCCAGAACTTCTGAAAGCGGACATCATCGGGATATCCCAGGGCGCTGATATAATTGATCAGGGCGTCAAACCAGACGTAGGTAACATAGTTTTCGTCGAAGGGTATCGGTATCCCCCAATTTACACGGGACTTGGGACGGGAGATGCAGAGGTCTTCCAGTACCTCGGTTTTTAGAATGGACAGGACCTCATTGCGGTATCTCTCCGGTCGGATGAAATCGGGATTCTGCTCTATGTGTCTGATGAGCCAGTCCTGATATTTACACATTTTAAAGAAGTAATTGCTCTCTTCGATATAATCCAGGGGCTTGTTGTGATCGGGGCATTTCCCATCCACCATATCCTTTTCGGTAAGGAATCGTTCGCAGCCAACGCAATAGTATCCGCCATAGCTACCGAAGTAGATATCCCCTTTGTCATAGACCTTTTGCAAAACCATCTGCACAACTCGTTTATGTCTTTCCTCTGTGGTTCGTATGAAATCGTCAAACTCGATGCCAATCTCCTTCCAGGTCTCCCGGAAGATGTTGCTGATCCTCTCCGTGTACTCTGCGGGAGTGGCTTTTCTCTCCTCGGCGGCCTTTACGATCTTGTCGCCGTGTTCATCAGTACCGGTAAGGAAGTAGGTTTCATGCCCCGTAAGCCGGAAGAAGCGCTTGAGAAAATCGGCCAGGATCGTCGTGTAGGCGTGGCCTATGTGAGGTTCGGCATTAACATAGTAGATGGGGGTGGTTACATAAAATCTCTTCTCCATGGGGCTCCTCTCAATTAGTGTCTGAAGTCTTCATCCGGGTCTTCTTCTTCGACGGGGGTGATTCGGCGGATAACGTCATCGGAGATGGAAAAATGGCCGTTTACCAGGGTGATATCCTCCGATGTGGCCGTAACGGTATGGTCCTCAGACCTCAATCGAATGGACTGCTTGAGTGGATCGACGGAATCCACGGTGTACACTTTTCCGGCTATGCGGATTTCCGTTCCGTAGCGGGGCAGCTTCTGATACATCTCACGATACACCTCGTACTCGTAGCTGAGACAGCAGAGCAGGCGGCCGCACATCCCCGAGATCTTGAGGGAGTTGAGGTTCAGGCTCTGCTCCTTGGCCATCTTGATGGAGACCGGCTCGAATTCTTCCTTCATGTGGGTACAGCAGAGCTCCCGGCCGCAGGGGCCGAAACCGCCGATCAGACGGGATTCGTCCCGGACACCGATCTGCCGCATTTCGATCCGCGTGCGGAAGACCGCCGCCAGATCCCGGACCAGTTCCCTGAAATCGATCCGGTTGTCGGCCACAAAATAGAAGATGATCTTGGTCTTGTCGAACAGGCATTTGACACTGACCAGTTTCATGTCGAGATTTTTCTCGTGGGCCTTCTCCCGGCAAATGTTGAAGGCCCGGGTTTCGATGGATTCTATTTCCGGCAGCCGGTCTATGTCGCCGGAGGTCGGTACTCTCAGAAGTTTCCCCTTGACCTCCATGTCCTTGCCGGGCTTTCCGACATTTTTCTTGCAAACCTTGCCGATATCTATCCCATGCTCCGTTTCTACTATGCAGAGGGAACCGCTTTTAATAAAGAGGTTGTTCGTGTCCACATAGCAGAGATGGTAGCTGTTTCTCAGTTTGACACCTGTTATTTCCACTTGATTGTCCTTGTGATATTTTCCCTGTTCATCTTTCAGAGAGGGATTTGTTTTCTTAAAAGGCTGGCGGAATCTCCTTCAAGATACCCCGAATATAGCAGACCTTTAAGGGCATTTCTAATATTAATATTCCGGGTCAGTCCCTTCTTGACGGTCAGGAGTATTTTGATGAGATGACGTATCTTTATCGGGTCGTCAATAAAAATATCATCAGAAATGGCATTTTGGTTCGTGGGGTAATCACCCCTGTTCAGCAGTATCAGGAGATTGTGTCGATAGATGTTAATGAGGATGTCCAGGAGATTTACTGTGCCGATCCTTTTAAGGACGCCAGAAAAATCATCCAAAAGTATGCCCGCTCCCCGGCAGACTGACGAAATTTCTCTGCCGAGGGATTGTATGTTTGTCCTGATGTCCTCATCCCTGAGCAGAAGAGCTGTCTCCATGGAACCCCCGGAAATTGGAGAGATTTCCGAAGCCGTCGCCTCGTCAAGACCCTGTTCGATAAGGAGTGAAGAAAGGTCCTCCGTGTTCAGAGGAGAAAATTTCATGATAAAGCTGCGGGACAGAATTGTGGGAAGAATTCGTCCCGGGCTGGGGGTGATGAGAATGATACAGGTACCCTCCGTGGGCTCCTCAATGGTTTTCAGAAGGGCATTCTGACCCTCTTCCGGAATTCGGTCGGCCCCGTCTATGAGGACTGCGTATTTTCCATACATGGGTTTCAGGGAGAGTCTTTCAAGCAGCCACCGGATTGTACCAGGTTCCTTCTTATCCTGGGATCCTATGGGGATGGTCCCCTTCTCATTGGGCTGAAGTTCCAGATAATCGGGATGTATGCGCAGCCGTATGGAATGACATGTCTCACAGGAATTGCAGGGGGGATCAGCGGATTTGCAGAATTGGGCGGCGAGAAAGCCCCGGGCCAGCGTTTTTTTCCCTATTCCGGAGGTGCCTGTAAAAAGCAGGGTCTGCGGTATCTTGCCGGCAGAATGAAGCCGCCCGAGCCGTTCTCTCTGGGGTTTGTGGCCTTTTAGTATATGGATGTCCATTTTTGCAGTCTCAGGTTTTACACCGATGGGGTTCTTGCCGGAACTTCCTCAGTAAATCAAATCAAATATCAAACCTCTTATCTCTTCCATGGTTTTCATAAGATTAAAGGCGGAACCCCTGGTAATGCGGGAGGTTATTTCCAGCAGTTTTTCATCGATCTTCTTGATTATTAAAAAATCAGCACTGTTGGGTCTGTTTCTGCGTATAGTCTGCGACTGAAATCCGTCCTCCAGAACAGTTTTTAAAATTTTCTGGATCAGAGTTTTATATTGATTGAGCTCATGCTGGGATTGATCCCTGAGAAACCGTTTTTCCTGTTCCTCAAGTTCCCGCACCATTTCCTGAAGGTCTCCCTCGAATTGTATCTGAAGAGAGTTTTGCAGGGAAGTGACAAAGGTTTTGGGGGAATGAGGGCCGGTAACGCTTTTCTTCTTCCCCTTTATTTTCGTTTTTTCCTCTTTCTTTGGGGATGTGGAGGATATCTCAATCATGGTTGATTCCCGGAGGGGATTTCCCTTTCCTGTTTAAATGACTTCTTCCTTGTTCCGATTGATAGTACAATTTCCCTCAAAATTGACGCCATCCTCCATCAACAGGGTCGGTGTTATGATATTCCCTTTGACATCCCCGGTTGAGAGCATGATAACCCGTTCGCTGGCGAAAATATTCCCTTTTACAGACCCTCCGATAACGACAACCTTAGCCTTAATATCCGTGATGGCTTCGCCGCTTTTACCTATGAGAACTTTGCCGTTTGTCTCAATGGTTCCCTTGAATTTTCCATCTATTCGTAAAAGGCCATTGATGTTGAATTCTCCCTTGAATTCGGATCCCTCGCCGATGATGCTGTTTACGATATTATCTTCTACCTGCTTGATCGTTCTAGCCATCTCACCTTGATTAATAAACAATAATATTCACAATGTCAATTCTCACGACATAATTCACCCATTTTGGGAGAAGATCAAGCAAGTTTTTTTATGGAGGGGAGGGTTTTTACAGGTAAAGGCGATAGTTGACCCATTCCATAGAAAAATTTTGCAGGTCTTAAAAAATGATTGAAAATAATGGATTATATTTTATCATAATCCTGCGGGATGAGTTTAACTCAAATTCAAGGAGGAAACTATATGAGAAAAACCATTCTCAAACTGCTTGAGTACGGTTGGCCGGACAAGATTATTGCCAATTATTTGATGATCAAACCAACTATCGTTAAATATTATCGGCGGAAATACAGAATTATCCGAAACGAATACCAGGGTTTTTATTAAAATTATTACACTAAACTACCAAAAACTGAATTTTTAATAAAAAAAAAGGGGATTTAAAATCCCCTTCCAAGCTTAAAGAAAAGAATTTGGAGGTTCGCCAAAAAATAGGAGGACAGCGAATACCATCAGTAAAATGTATTGATTTTTTGTCAAGAGTTTATCGCGACTTTTGTGAAATATTTAATATCTTTATCTTCCTGTGGGGATAAAGATTTTTTTTTAATGATTCTTACGGAGATTTCGATTAAAGTGTATGGCTTATGAGTTCGGCAAGGTTAAAACTACCAGATTCTTTTAAGGATTATTATTCCTTTGATGAGATCATAGGTCTTCAGGAGAGAATGCTTAACACTGATATCTCCGAACTGGATCTTTCGGGAATTTCCTTTTTTGAACCTTTTTCCATGGTTTCTCTTTTACTTCTGGGAAGAAATTATCTGCGGGATACGGGGAAAAGGCTCTTTTTAGTAAATATACCGCTGAAAATCCATCAATATCTTCTGCGTATGGATTTTGAGAAGAAGGGAATATTCCAGATAGAAGAAAAACTGCCAGAAAGCTATTACCTGAAAAGAAGTGCTTTCAGTAAGAGCGTCATTGAAATCACCGATATCCCCAACAAGGAGAGGGAGAGCGTTAAAGCCATAACCAATACCATATCCCTTTTCCGGCGCAGGGCCAATCATATACTGAAATACTGGATGTCCGGAGGGGTGGTGGATTATTTCGTGACCGTCATATCTGAGCTTTGCCAGAATGTCTTTGAACACAGTCTGGATTCGGGTTATCTCGCCATCCAAACCTATTCCTTCGGAACTGAGCACATACTCCGTCTAGTTATCTGCGATTCGGGCATTGGCATCCGTGAGAGCTTTGCGCAGAAGAAGGAAGTCCGTTATGAGAGTCATGCCGAGCTGATCGAGATGGCCCTGACAACGAATCTTTCCAGTAAGAGGGAGTTCGGGTATGGATTGTCCCAGGTCAATATGATCATGGAAAAATTGAAGGGGAGTATTTACATTCGGTCAGAGGATGCATCGGTTTCCGTGGTATATAAAGGAAAGCATGGGAGCAGCCGCTTTTTCCTAAAAAACAACCTCATCCCTTTCAGGGGAACGCAGATCTCCATTTCCCTTTCAGGATAAGATGTCCCCTTCCCCATAATTATCGTTTTGCGGAATGCTTGTTTTGTCGATACTATTAGAAGTGGCTGTAAAGGCACCTTGGTTAACCCTTGTGTTCCTTTACAATCAATCAACAGAGATTGGGGTTAAGGGATACCGCGGAAGCGTGGATATCCACACTATCAGGGCGGAAGTGTTCTAATTATATGATAATCGAAGTCAAAAAAATTGCCAAAGAGCAGAAGATAAAGATTCCGGATCTGATCACACGACCGGTCGGAAGGGCTCTGTACGAAAGAGTTCGGTCGAATCTGCAGTTCCTTACAGATGGAGAGGTGGTGCTGCTTGATTTCGAGGGAATTATGGTGATGGACACTTCCTTCATTGATGAGTTTCTGGTGAAGATCATCCTGGATTCCAGAAAGGAGAGCCCTGATTTTTTCGTTAAGGCGATAAACCTGTCGGAGATATCCATCATGAATATTGAATCGGTTTTTAATTCGTATTATCAGAATAATAACGATGTCATGGCTGTGATAACCGACAGGTTGGTCAATAAGAGTTACTATGTAGGTTATCTGGGTGATGAGGATCGAGATGTCATTAATTATATGAATATCAATAAAATCGTTCGCCCTGAGGATATCGCCTCCTTCCTGGATCTTGAAATGGGGGAAACCGTGGGTATACTGGATAGGCTTTACAAAAAACGTCTGATCAGGAAAATGCAGGAGAGTTCAGGGGTCAGCTATCAATTCCTGTAAAATCCTACTTGATTAAATTGATTTGCCCTGTCATAATGCATTTGGGCATCCATGACCAGAGAAGTATTGTGACGGGAATTGTAGCTGGATATGGGTGATTTTTCCGTTAAAAAAGCAACATAATGATCCCGTTTGTAGTATACAGGCGATTGATATTATGAAATTTCCTTCAAAAAAACAGAAAGATTTAAAAAAAGGGGACGATGATAGTCTCTTTGGTCTTCTCTCTCCCTACAAAGGTTATAATACCTATTTTAAGATCCTTGTCAGCGAAAAAGAGGATACCGTTGCTGTGCAGATTACGGATAATCCGGGGAACTGGATGCGAATAACGGATGAGAAATACAGTGGATACCGCTCTCTCAAGCGGCTGGAAACCGGCGTCACTAAGTATCTGGTAAAGTATTTAGCCCCTTCCCATTTAATCCGGTTTTTCGGTTCCATGCTGGGGGCGAAACTGCCTCCCAAAAAGGTTACCATCATTAATAATATCGACAAGGACGGCTATTTTATCCTGGAGACAACACTTCAGTATTTACCGGATATAATACAGAGCGTGAAGCGTATCATCAATTTGCCGCCGCAAAAAAAATACGAGATACTCGAAAAGTGCCTCTCTGAGAACGTGGCAGGATAGAAAATGTTTTATCATTCAAGAATAATTACACCAAAGGGTTACAGGCATGCCAGATAATGATTCCCAATTCAGCTCCCTAGGTGAAAAAACTAAGCTGATCAATTCTGCCCTGAAGTACACCAATGGGGATGTTGAAAAGGCCCGCATGATGGTTGCCGGGCAGTTCAATGATGACGTCGTCCTCAAGGGAAAGTTTTCCATTGAGCAGACGGGAATATACGGAATATTCATCATTTTCGTCAATGTGGTGAATCGGTATGTTTTGAACGTCAATTCGCTGATATCCAACAGGAAGAGCCTTTTTGATAAGGCGAGGGTGAATGACAACTGGAAATCCTTTTACGTCGACTTCAAGGATTTTGTGAATAACGAGGGGGATTCGGCAATAAGTTCCTACGACTTTACCAATCACCTCATTGATTCCCTCGATGGATATGACGTTTTCGACGAGATCAAGGACAAGAATATTGAATCCCTGACGGGAGTGCTCAGGGAAATTATATCTAAATTCAAGGGAATGGAAAAAATTCAATGCCAGTTGAATCTCGAGGAAACGAATTCCCTGTATCTGGAGAATGAGGGAATTCCCATCGAACTGCCCCATGAGGATGAGGAGATCCCTGCGGAGAGCACTGAATCCTCACTCGAAGCAAAAATTGAGAATATTGAAAAACAGGCAGAGTTCATCGTTGAAGGGAGAATCATCGTATCCCCTGTAAAGGGAAAGTATATCAACGATATCAAAAAAGGGGAAAATATACGCGTTCTTTTTACCAATAAGGACGACAATATTTCCTTGAATATAGCCAAATCACAAAATGCCTTTTCCAAGGAAGGGGATTATCTGCCTGTCAAGGCGCGCATTAAAGAAAAAATACCCCTTGAGGAAGGGGGATTTATCATCTATGCGGTCGTGGCCAGAAATGTTCTGGTTAAAATTGTTGAGGAAGAGAACGTGAAGATCGAGATGGAGGCTCTTTATAGAGAATCCAAATCAGAAAAGGGGGATGGAAGAACGCTCCTCTATCTGGCTATTTTAATCGGACTCCTCCTGATTGCCTTGATCATCCTATATAAGATTATTTGAAGGTAATATCCGGTCCCTTTTCAAGGTTTAACACCTTGGATCTTACTGAATGTTGTACTTCTTTATCTTGGCCTTGAGGGTATTTCTGGCTATGTCAAGAACCCTGCTAGTCTTCTGAAGGTTCCAGTTGGTAATTTCCAGGGTTTTTACAATATGTTCCTTCTCTACTCTCTCGATAATCTGTTCCAGCGTCTCATATCCGTCAGGAATAAAAGTAGATTTTTTTCTTCCCTTTTTATTCATGACGGTGGCTACTGCTTTTTCATTATACATGGAAATACCTCTTGTTTGTATTACATTGATAATAACTGTATTATATATCAAATCTCCTTCCCGCTGAGGAAAAGGGCTATACTGTGAAAACCTGTTACCTTTTCTTGAAAATTACCAAGATCATTATAGCAGTACTTTGGACCCGTTTTCCAAAAAAAAACCGCATCGGTGAGAATTTTCGAATGCAAGCATCATATAAGCCGGGATTATGTCAATAACATCACGAAATAAAATAATTATAGCTGCAGGACTAATCCTGATGGGAATCGCTTCCTGCTGTATTGCGCAAATGCCCGGATGGGTACTCATGCGTGATAAGGATAGCAATAAATACTACGTTGACCAGCGGGGAAAGCTGT
>CALCJG010000390.1 GCA_937967705.1 uncultured Spirochaetia bacterium | reverse complement strand
AGTAGGATATCCCATATAACCGCTCTGGACAGGGAATGGTGGTCTGTTGCGGGGCTCCCCTCTTTTCCCTTCAGCGGACTCTATGAGGGCTGATTCTTCACCGCAGACATAGGCTCCTGCTCCCAGCTGAATCCGAATATCAAAATTAAACCCGCTTCCGGCTATTTTATTGCCCAGTACGTTCTTCTTCTTGAGTTCTTCCAGAACATTTTCAAGATATTTCTTAAGATAAGCATATTCGGCTCTAAGATAGAGAATACCGCTGTCGGCGCCAACAGCGTAACCTGCAATGGCCATGCCCTCGAAGAGCATATGTGGCAATTCGGTTAAAATGACTCGGTCCTTGAATGTTCCCGGTTCGCCTTCATCAGCATTGCAGACGACATAGTGTTTGGAGCCTTCTGCGTTGCGGCAAAACTCCCATTTCATACCGGTCGGGAAACCAGCCCCTCCCCTTCCACGGAGATTGGAGATTTTCATCTCCTCAATGACATCTTCAGGTTTCATGGAGACAGCCTTTTTGATGGATGAGCCTGATTCGTACTGTGCGAAAAAGACAGATCCCTTTCTCTGGACATTGTTGCAGACCATGGATTTTACAAGCTCAGACTGATTGGCCCCATCACCGAATTCCTTAACAAGGTTTTTGATATCCTTACCGGCTTTCATGCCAGTTACAATATCCTTGACCTTTTGAGGCGTCAGATTAGTAAAAACCACGCCGTTGATGATGGCCGCGGGCTCCTGGTCGTTCATTCCAATACAGGATGTTTCGAAAAGACCGATCAGGCCATCGGAAGTGGTCTTTCCAAAGGAACAGCCTACTTCTTCGGTAAAGGCCTTGGCAATCTGTGCAAAACCCTTTAAATGGGCGACTGCGCTGTTGTTCAGGTACACTGAGTACTTACCCACGGGCTCCTTGGAAAAGAAGTGGTAGAAAGTAACCACACCATCCACGTCTACCTTAGAGACGTTCAACTCCTTAGCTATCTTGGCGATAGCCTCGTCAGACACACAACCTAGCTCCGACTGTACGTCCCTGACAATGTCGAGGAGTTTGGAATTGTCTTTGCCGTGTTTCTCGACAACACTCTTAACTGCTGTTTCTAGATTTCCCATATCACCTCTTTAACAATTAATTGATTCTAGTGTGTAAAAATTATTATTTTTTAATCAAAAAACAAAAAAAGTGCATACCTAACCCCCCCTTCGCATCGCGAAACTAAGAGTGGTTAATTAAGCAATTATTAAAATAACAAGATGGTGATTATTTCGCTCTTTCAGAGTTATAATAATCAAGTGGAAAACGAATCAAATACTATAGTTATATACTAACAACAAAATACAGTATTAATTACAACATTATTGCCAGAATATAATTTTTCAACAAAAAAATATGTATTATTCAAAAATATTTATCCTTGCCCTTTATGGGGTGTCCGGGAACATAAGGTATAGGATTTTATTATGCTTTGATCCTGCCATTATTACCATATTATATGGGTACAGCCATGAAACGATATCAAAAGATAACGATGACATTTTTGCTATTAATCATATGTAATTTATGTGATTTTTTTAGTAATAAATATTCGTTATATGCGAATAAACTATTAACATGGGCCTATTTGGAAACGCGATATTCCGACATTTTAGATCAACCGTATTACCTCGAGAGGATTTGCCATAGATATGATATACTCTCCTTTACGGGTTATCTCATGGATAAAAATGGTCAATTATACTCTTCTCTTAGCAAAAAGAAGGAGAAACAAATCTCAGATCTGATAAAACTTCATGGCAAAAGACTCTATCCGTTGATTGGTATCAGATCCGTAAAGGATGGTATGGCCCTGTTGAAATCCAGGGATAATATGTTAATAGCTGCAAGGAATATAAACCGTTTCCTCCTGCATCATTCTCTTTCGGGAGTTCACCTGGATATTGAATATCTGCCATACAGCATGAGTCAGGGATTATCTGTGTTTCTTGGCATGCTCAAAAAGGAATTGAAGGGTAAGACCCTCAGCATGGCTGTTTTTCCTCCAGTGGACTTCCCCCAAAAGTGGTCTGCATTCCATGATTTAAAGGCCATTACCCCCTATCTGGATGAAATTGTTATCATGTGTTATGATTATCACAGACCGGGAACAAAGCCCGGCCCTGTAGTGGATATATCCTGGTCCGAGAAAAATATTAAAAAGGTACAGGAATTCATGCCGGCCGGGAGAATATGGCTAGGTGTCCCGGCTTATGGCTATGCATGGAACGAAAGCGGGAAGGCTTCTGCGATCTCCGCAAAAAGGGGGGTGTTGTTGGGGAAACAACACAAAGGTATTCGCCATAGCTCCGGAACGCTCTATTTTTCCTATACCCGCAATAAAGTCAAGTATATGGTTTACCTGTCGGACAAAACCACTCTATCCATGATGGAAGCCCTTGCAGAGAAATACCATCTGAAGGGAACGTCTCTCTGGAGGCTGGGCTTTGAAGAATAAGGAAGACTTTTTTTTGCTTGTCAATATGCAAATCTTCATATAATTAGCCCATTCAATTCAAGCAAGGAAAATGTCATGATTGAGATCAGTATAGTAATTCCTGTATATAATAGCGAAGAGTGTGTGCATGAACTCAATAATCAGATAAAAGAATCTTTGAAGGGTATGCGCCATGAAACAATACTTGTCAATGATGGCAGCAATGATCAAAGCTGGGAGAAGATAAAAGAAGTCTGTTGTAAACATAAGAATACGATTGGCATCAATCTCAGAAAAAACGCCGGTCAGGATAACGCCATAATGGCGGGTATCAGTAATTCACGGGGTAAATATGTTGTTATCATGGATGATGATTTGCAGCATTCGCCATGGGATATTCCCAGGCTTTACCAAGAAATCCGGAAGGGTTATGATGTCTGCTATGCTAATTTTCTGGTCAAGAAACAACGATGGTGGAAAAATCTGGGTAGCTGGCTGAACGGAAAAATTGCCGAGATCGTTATACTCAAACCCCGGCATATATACCTGTCGCCCTTTAAGATCATCGGTCGTGGTGTCATCGATGAAGTAATCCAATACAAGGGAACATTTCCCTACCTTGACGGACTTATATTCCAGGTAACGGAAAATGTTACTCAAATATCCATAGATCATCATGACAGGTTTCAGGGAAAGAGTAATTATAATCTTATACGATCAATTCTTGTATTCATGAAACTTGTTACTGGCTTTTCCGTACAGCCTTTACGTTTGTCCTCCATGGTTGGCTTTTTTGTGGCCATAATGGGTTTTATCTATGGGCTCTATCACATTCTTGATTATTTCATTACTGATCACAGGGTGGAAGGCTGGACTACTATCATCGTTCTCATCCTCTTTATCGGGGGGCTGATCCTCATGTCATTAGGACTGATAGGTGAATACATCGGGAGAAGCTATCTGAATCTTAACAACAAGCCGCAATACTCCATTAGAGATATGGTAAATGGACCTGGTAAAAAAATTTCTTAATGCGGAGTTTATCCGTTTCCTGTTAACAGGGGTTCTCAATACCGCTTTCGGATATGGATTATACGCCCTGAGCTATTATATTACAGGACACGAAGGTGTTGCGCTTGCCATTGATTATGTCATCGGGGCGTTTTTCAATTATAAATCCTATTCCCTGCTTGTTTTCAGCCAGTACAATAAGAAGAGGTTTATAATGTTCTGCCTGGTTTACGTATTCACCTATCTTCTGAATTATTTAATTGTATTTCTTCTTATGAATAAACTTACTCTCAATGCCTATGTATCCCAGCTTGTCGCCCTCACTATATGTCCGCTGGTTTTGTTTGTACTTTTAAAAAAATATGTTTTCCTGCATGAGGAAACTGATAAAGAATTACAGGACACACTATGATACCTTTCAATAAACCCACGATTACTGGCAATGAACTCGCTTATCTCCAACAGGTCATCAGCACAGGTAAGTTTTCCGGAGATGGTGAATTTACTAAGCGGTGTCATCAATGGTTTAGGGAAAACCTTGGATGCAAACGAGTTTTATTAACGACATCCTGTACGCATGCTCTTGAGATGTGTGCCTTATTGACAGGATTCCAGGAGGGTGATGAGGTTATAATGCCTTCCTTTACATTTTCTTCGACAGCCGGCGCTTTTGCTCTCCATGGTGCAAAGATAGTTTTCGTCGATGTATCTCCACAAACCATGAATATCGATCCGGAACAGATCCGGAGTGCCATTACAGATAAGACCCGGGCGATTGTAGTTATGCACTATGCAGGTGTTTCCTGCGATATGGATGTTATCATGCGAATCGCCGCAGACAATGATCTCATAGTCGTCGAGGATGCAGCTCAGGCTGTCATGAGCACTTACAAAGGCAAAAAACTCGGCACGATAGGACATATGGGATGCTTCAGCTTCCATGAAACCAAAAATATTCAATGCGGTGAGGGGGGAGCGATTCTTATCAATGATGAGAAATATTTTGAGCGCGCGGAGATCCTCAGGGAGAAAGGGACGGACCGATCCAAATTTTTCCGTGGCGAAGTGGACAAATACGGGTGGGTTGATATCGGTTCTTCCTATCTCCCATCGGAATTGAATGCGTCCTTTCTCCTTTGTCAACTTGAGAAAGCGACGGAGATAACCGAACATCGTCTTAATACCTGGGTGTATTATTTTAAAAGACTGAGGCATTTGGAATCGGAAGGAAAAATTGAACTCCCCAGTATACCAGTGGATTGTATACAAAATGGTCACATGTTTTATATAAAGACAAAAGATGAGGATGAGCGAAGCAGATTAATTGCGTTTTTAAAAGAAAGGGATATTCACAGTGTTTTTCACTATATTCCTCTGCATACTTCCAAAGCCGGTAGAATTGCGGGACGTTTCCATGGTACGGATCAATGGACAACGGCAGAAAGTGAACGCCTGCTGCGATTGCCGCTATTTTATGGGATCACGGAGCAGGAGATGAAAACGGTTGCTGATAATGTAATACTATTTTTTAGTTAATCCCGTTGTGCCATCGCTTTCTATTCTTTTCCATATCTTTGCTCCGTTGATTACCTTCAGAGGCTTATAGTCATGAAGCAACAGGGTATGGAATCTATCAAAATATTGTTTCAGAATGCCTTCCCTCTTCCAGTCATTATCAGGTTTAAAATCAGGTCGAAGATCAATAACGACAACGGGTTTGTCTTTCTTGAATTCCAAGAGAAATTTTTCCCAGGGAATATGTGTATGACGGTACTGATCCGCCTGCCAGATGGCAACATGATCAAGAAATTCACCGGGAGAAAAAATGCTCGTAGCCATTTTACGTTTGGTAAAATAATAAATCTCATATCCTTCATGCCAGACAAAGATTTTGTCATCAGGGGATGTGTTCTGCACGATCCAGTCTCTTAATTCCTTTCTGCCCTCGTAAGCGATGGGGTTCTTCAATGTTTTATAAGAATTATATATGAACCCCGATATCACAACAAAGGTCATCAACAACGCAATGACTCGTCTCCTGGCTTTCGTAAAATAATCCCAATGATCATAAGCGTATGGAAGTAGGAAAAGGAACCCAGGCAGCAAATACAGGGAGTAGCGAACATTTGGACGGAGCATAAGAAATCGGCAGGCAACTGATAGAATCAGAATTATCAATGCAAAGAAAGCAAAAGAGTCTTTTTTATAGCTCCTTTCTTTTATAATACCGTATAAACCGAGAAAGGAGGATATATAGAGAGGTATCCATTCCCATGTAAGTAGCATGCCCAGGAAAACTTTGGCAAATCTGATGTAAAAGGGTTTATAATTGCCATAGATGGAGGCCCAAACAATATTCCAATAATACCAGTCTGCCAGGGCATTGTTTATATAAAAATAATAAAATGTGAGGACCATGGGGATGCAGAAACCCGTAAAACCAGCCAGGGAATCAAGAATCATATGGGACAGTGATCTTTTGCGGTACCAGGAAAGAGCAGGAATCACAATTGTAAAAAGAATGGCATTGGTGCTAATGAGGGCAGAAAGGGAAATTAGCAAACCGGCTATGAAGAGAGAAGGATAGGATAACCGAAAATCATCACGAGTGAGACAATAGAGAGCCCCAAACATGGGGGGGATGTAAAGGAGCATGATATTGGCTGGCCATAATTCCCAATTTATGCTGATTGCAGCAAGAAAGATCAGTCCCATCCAGAAGGCGGCTTTTTTACCATGATAGGGAATTATAGAAATATAGAGAAGGTAAGCTGCCACGGTTTGAAGTATAATGGAGATTGCTTTTAGCGAGATCAGCAGGTTATCATAGCCGAATAGTTTTATTAGGGCATAATGCAGAAATACAATTCCTGCGGGATGACTGTTCCCGAAATCCTTAAAAAGAACACCACCGTCCAGGATTGTTTTAGCTCCCTGAATGTGGAAGAAAATATCCACACGCCACAGCGGCGAAGCGGTAAGATAAATAAGTTTGAGAAGAATACCCGCACAAAGATAAAGTAATAACACTGCATACGGCGCAGATGACAGGCGTTGAACCAGAGCCTCACATCTCATAAAGACCTTTTGAGGGATTGGCATAGAGATATTTAATCTTTCTTGATAGGATTGATGGGAGCGTGATTAGTCTTCTCCCTTAAATCGTGACATGACAGTTCGAATAAAGTTTGTCATGCGTGCCATTACAAGGGAGCTGATGATTATGTCAATGATATTCGGGATTTTCATACCGGTTCCCAGGAAAACACGGAGCATGTCAACCTTGTAACAGAGAAGGAAAGATACAATGATGATTATGGCATCACGGGTTGCTTCCATGGGTCTTGTCGATTCAAAGTTTTTCAGGGCAGACATCGAAAAAACAGCCATGATAGAGGCTTCTAGAATAATCGAGATGATGAAAATATTAATAATGTTTTGTAGTAACACATCTCCGTTCATAGTGTCCTCACCTGAAGTGATATTATTTTTTTTTTATATACCAGCCGACTGCAACAAGTCAATGATTTTCTTTTTTATATTCCATGAAATAAAGAAATATATTTTTTTCATAATACTAAGGGTTTATACGTATCATTAGTGTGATGCAAAATCGATCTGATTTACTCAGGATACTATTACAGATATGAGTTCCCATCTATTGAATCCCGCACAGAAAAAAGCAGCTCAGGCGTTGCCGGGAGTAACTCTGGTCATCGCAGGGGCAGGTACAGGTAAAACAAAAACCATCGTCGAAGCCATACGTAATATTCTCATCAGAAAGGAATACTCTGCAGAGAGTATACTGGTCCTTACTTTCAGCCGTAAAGCAGCTGAAGAGATAAAGGAACGTGTAGCAAGGGGTATCGGCCAGGAGGCTGAAGGCATTACCTCGGGAACATTCCACAGTTTTTCTCTCAAGCTGTTAAAACAGTATTCCCGAAGCTATATCCTCCAAAAATCTTTTCAGCAGTTTCCGAATATCATTGATGAGGCTCAATCAGATGAAATCTGTCGATCAATCATCCGGCAGAATCTTCATCTGTTTCTTGGATTACCCATGGACGTAATCATCAATATATGGAAGAACTATAGAAAGTATAGCCCGAGTGTCCAGAAGAAACTGGTTGAATCAGGCATCCTTAAGAAAATCAATGAGATAGATCAGGTCTATGTTGAATATAAAAAGATGAATCATCTTATGGATTATCATGATATGGTTGAGGATTGCATATATTTAATGAATTCTGATGAGAGGATCCATGCAGAGGTAAAGTACCAATACAGATACATTTTCGTTGATGAATTCCAGGATACTTCAGATGAGAATTTTCAATTACTCAAACTTTTATTGGATGAAGAATCTCCCAATCTTTTTGCCGTTGGTGATGACTGGCAATCAATATACGGATTCCGGGATGCCAATATTGATTATATAATCAATCTTTCCAGGTACCTTTCCAAACCGCGGATAATAAAACTTACAATGAATTACCGATCCAAAAAGGAAATTGTTGAGCTATCCAACAGGTTTATTAAAAAAAACAGGCGAAGATCACGAAAAACCGTACGTTCATTCAGCGGCAAAGGTGGATGTATTACCTATATCCCCGCATCCGATTACCGTCAGGAATATGAACTGCTTTCGGATTTGCTAGGAAAAATATATAATGGTTCAGGAAGCATTGCTGTGTTATTTAGAAACAACTGGCAAGGAGATTATATTCGTACTCTTTTCCATATGGAGCACAAAAATCCACATGGAATTCAATATATGACCATGCATGGGTCAAAAGGATTGGAATTTGATACGGTTGTTATCATTGGACTTTCTGATGATATTATCCCTGATGGATCCTCAGACCTTGAGGAGGAGAGGCGTTTGTTGTATGTAGCCCTCACCAGAGCCAAGAAGGAACTCTATATCATCCATCATGTATCCAAGGACAAGGGTATATCGAGATTTGCCAGAGAACTTGGGATTTCCCCTTCCAGAATTTTTTGATTGAGTAGAATTGCCTCCTCTTTGGCTCTCTGATAGAGTTTTGCGATATTTTCTGACGTTGGGATTGTATTGTTATGATAATACCTTGAGAGCAGATAATAAATAAGAGCACTCTCCAATACCGTCAGGTAATCCGTATACCTCTCAGGTTTTACGACTGCGGGATTACCTACTGCAAGAGAAAATGGAGGGATTACTGTATCCTGACGGATCACAGACCCTGCGGCTACTATACTCCCCTTGCCGACCCTAGTACCATTGAGCAGAACTGACTTCATCCCGATAAGGCAGAGATCATCAATATGGCTACCATGAATAACTGATCCATGACCGACAGTAACAAAATGACCTATAACAACCGGATGTCCCATATCACAGTGCACAACGCTGTTATCCTGTATATTGCTGTAATCACCCAGTGAAATGGTAGAGAGATCGGCCCGGAGAACAGATCCAGGCCAGAGGGATGAGTTAGAACCAATAGTCACTCTCCCTATACAACTGGCATGCTGATGGATGAAGGGTTTCATAATGTCACCTCAATTATAATAAAAAACAAAAAAAAAAAATTATCATTTGACAATAATTAAAGGATTTTTTTAATTTTATCAATAAGGAATATTGCTTTTGTCATAGTATTCAAGGAAGATATTAAATCAGATAAGGAGTTATTAATGGATAAATTCATTCTTGATTTAATTAAGGAATATCATATTGCCGTTCATAATGCAATCTATATTGCAGTTTTAATCTGTTGCTGGGTGGCCATTACAGGGGCTATTCGCTTCGGAATTGCCATTTGGCGGAGAAAAAAGGGTATTTACCCTCCCGCGACAAGCCAGATGGAAGATCATTAAAAAAGGCTTTAATCGTTTGATTATTCGTAAAAGAGATCCCAGGAGGGATCTCTTTTTTTATTTAATAAGCATGGCATCACCATAGGAAAAAAAGCGATACCGCATCTGAACAGCTTGTCGATAGATCTCCATTATCTTATCATAACCGACAAAGGTCGCAACGAGCATCAGAAGTGTTGAATTAGGAGTATGAAAGTTAGTTATCAACGCATTTATGGATTTAATCTCATAGGGGGGATATATGAAAATATTCGTTGAACCCCTTCCAGGAATATTGATACCCCCTTGGTAGGTGCTTTCAAGTACCCGTAGAACCGTTGTTCCCACGGCGACAATTCTCCTCCCTTCTCTACGGGCTTTATTAATTTGATCTGATGTAAGCTCAGGCAGAAAAAACTCTTCCTCATGCATTTTGTGTCTTCTTAATTCCTGTTCCCTAACAGGCTGGAATGTTCCCCAGGAAACATAAAGTGTCAGATAGACTATATCAATCCCTTTTGCAGTGAGGTTTGTTATTAACGATTCATTAAAGTGCAATCCTGCGGTAGGGGCCGCTACAGCACCGGCTTCCGATGCAAATATGGTTTGATATCTTATTCCATCGACATCCGAAGGTTTGCGGCGAATGTAGGAAGGCAACGGTATCTCACCGATACTGTTAAAGATATCTTCGGTGAAATACGGAGTTGTTCCTACGATGAAGGAATCTTCGACACGATCCAAGACAGTGAGGGTATATCGGTTATCGCTTATTGCATAAAGAATTTCACCTTTGCGGAGGCGTGACGACCGGTTACATATGGCCTGCCATCGGTTTTCAGCGAGACGTCTTGTGAAAATGAATTCTACATGGGCCCCTGTTTCTCGTCTGAAAAATATTCTTGAGGGTATCACACGGGCGTTGTTCAAAACAAGCATGTCACCAGGAATCAGCAAATCTGTTAACTCATAGAAGGAATGATGTTCCAAATCATCGCTCTTTCTTGAAACGACCATCAAGCGAGAACGATCCCGATTCTCGACTGGCTGCTGGGCTATCAATTCTTCAGGGAGGTCGAAATTGAAATCTTCAAGGGTTAACGTCTCTTTTGTCATGAGGGTAGGAATTTATTCTTTATCGAAGGAGTCTTTATCTCTGTTGGCGATTTTTCTCTGTATATTCGTCAATTTTACTCCTTTATAATAATATCTCAAAATTTTTTCATAGCTTTTTCCGCTATCCGCCATGCCTTTTGCCCCCCATTGACACATGCCTACTCCGTGTCCCCATCCATGTCCTTTAAGAAGCAGCCCGTTTTGAGTTTTTTGGGCAATAAAATAGAGACTCTTTATCCTTTCAGCACCCATAAGAAGTCTAAAGCGATTTCCGGGAATCCGTATTATGCCATTGCTATGCTGTATGATGACCAGTGTGACTCTACCCTCTTTCTTTTTTAAGGAAATACTTTTAATCTTTCCAACTCCCTTGTATTCCTTGCGTAACATCATTTTTAACTGGTAAAGAGATAACTTTTCAATCCAGGAATATTTAGGAGAATTGCGACAGTACGGGCATTTGACCTGCCCCAGATAGGGAAGATCGTTGTTTGTCCATACATATTTGTCATCGCATGTCTTTCCGCCGCAGGTGGAGTGAAAGTAGGTTATGATCGGTTTGTAATTATAGGATAGTATCTCACCGGAGGTTTCATTGATAGCGTCTGATGTTTTTTTATTCTCGATATTTATTCCCTTATAGACCTGCGATTTCGTAGTGGCATCAAGATCATAAATACCCTTTTTGGATTGCATGATATGATAGAGGGCATAGGTTCTTGCTGCTATCGCCTGGGCTTTTAAAGCTTCGGAATTCCAGCTGTATGACATTTCGCTGGGGACAACCCCATAGAGATATTCATCAAGTGATAAAACATTGATCACATGGAGACTGCCCAGAATATTGTGAATCTCCATCGATCCGCGATAGGGAATCTTATTTACATAGATCGGAATTTTCCAGGATTCAATTTGAATAGGCTTGCGAACCTTCTCAACACTGAAAATCAACGTACGACTTTTTCCGCTATAAATGGCCTTACCTGTTTTTATGTCGAGGATGCGAATCTTCGTATCGGCTGATATACGAAGATTATCCCGGGTTTTAATGATAAGAACCCTTACCTTTTGATGATCATGTATGAGCTTCTTCTGAGATTGAATCATGTACTTTTTTGAGGGTGTACATGAAATTAGCAATTGAGAACAAACTGATAAAATTATTAAGAACGACAGGCATACGTTCCTCTTGGTTTTAAACAGTGAATAATCCATCTCAAACAACCACATAACGCTTAACCTTTGGGATGATATTTCTTATGGATTTCCTTGAGCTTCTTTCTTGCAAGGTGTGTATATATCTGTGTTGTCGAGATATCCATATGCCCAAGTAGTTCCTGAACAGAACGTAAATCGGCTCCGTTTTCCAGGAGATGTGTGGCAAAGGAATGTCTTAGCGTGTGAGGAGTGATGTTCTTTTTGATATCCGTTCGCTCAACATACCCCTTGAGAAGACGCCAGACGGATTTTCTGTTGAGCTTCGAATCCTTTTTACTGATAAAAAGATATTCGCTTATTCGGCTTCCCAGAATATGAGGTCTGGATTCCTTAATATACCTCATAAGAAGACGCAGCGCCTCACTGCCCATGGGAACAAGACGTTCCTTGTTGCCTTTACCCTTAACCTTTAAAAATTTGTTGGGAAAATCCAGATCTGACAGTGTGATCTCTACCGCTTCTGTTATACGTAATCCACATGAATATAACAGCTCGAAAATGGTTTTATCACGCAGTTCGAATGAATCTTCTTCGGAGATCGAGGTTAGCAGATGATTGACCTCTTCTACGGTAAGGAAATCCGGGAGTGTTTTTTCCACCTGGGGGGTTTCGATTTTAACCGTTGGGTTCTCGATTTCCTGGAAATTATCGGAGATAAAATTGTAAAACTGTCTGATGGCGGCAAGAGACCGGGCTAAGGTTCTGGAAGAGTTATGCTTCTTCGTTTTTTCAAATTTTAAAAACTTGACGATGTCGTCCTGGGTTGCTGAAAGGATATCCTTATTATCCTTGGATAAAAATTCGCTGAATTTCTTTAAATCGTAAGTATAGGAATAAATCGAATTGGGAGATAACCCTTTCTCAATCTGAAGAAACCTTTTAAATCTTTTAATAGCCTGAATTTCTTTCAAAGTAAATCTCCTTGTACTCTATGAATATACACACTCATTGCAGGCCAGTCACCAGGCATTAGGTCTGTTTTTATTAACATGAGGAATGTCATGAAATTAATCCATCTTTCACCACATGCGTACAATCAATGAGAGTGGATAAGACGCGATTATGTAACATCCAATATTTATATCGGATGCAATGCGATTATGTCTTAATTATTATAAAAAATAAATTACATATCTTTGAGGGAAGTTATGTATGGAGGGATATATATGTCATATGTTACTCATAGCGGAGTGCATCAATGGGTTTGAGGTTGGATGCTTTTCGGGCCGGATAATACCCGAAAAAAATGCCTACGGCTGCGGAAAAGAGAAATGAAATGATAATGGAAAACACGGAGAGGATAAAGGGCCATTGAACGAAATGAACGATTAAGAAGGTAACTGTAATGCCAAAAAGAATCCCTATGATTCCCCCTACGGAACTGAGAGTAACGGATTCGATGAGGAATTGAACCAGAACATCCTTTTTCTTGGCACCGATGGCAAGTCTGATGCCGATCTCCCTGGTACGTTCACTGACCGAGACCAGCATGATATTCATGATCCCAACTCCTCCGACAAAGAGTGAGATGGAAGCAATCCCTGCCAGGAGTATGGCCAGAGTGTTTGAAATATCTTCAGCGATTTTAAGCTTTTCCTTGCTGGTCTTGACTTTAAAATCATCCGGTAAATCCGCAGGGATGGAGTGAACCCTGCGGAAGTAAGCCCTGACAATATCAACTGTTTCGTCGATCATGCTTTCGTTGTGAGTGGCTATATAAAATTCTTCGAAATACTTTTGATTTGTAATCTTTACAATGGCGGTCGAATAAGGTATGACGAGCAGATTGTCAAAATCCCTGCCGGAAAAAGAGGAGCCCACTTCCGTTAAGCAGCCGATCACCTTAAATGGAATGTTCTTAATGATGACCACCTCGCCGATAGGATCGGAATTCCCAAAAAGTTCTCTCCGTACAGTATCCCCGATCACAACGACCTTGTCTGTGGACATTATTTCCAAATCCGTGAAATATCTTCCACCCACCTGCAAGGGCCATTCTTTGATCTTAAAGAAGTCGTTGTTGACCCCAAAGAATCGGCTGTACATGTTTTTGTTTTGATATTTTACATGGGTATATGTTTCCGAAATCACCGGAGTTATGTATTTTATCTGGAATATGCGCTTCAGATTTTCCAAATCTCTTATGTTGAGAGGTTTGGCTTTGGAATCATAAACGGACATGGCATTTGAACCGAATGTGCTAATTTTATCCTTAACTGCGATACTGGCGCTGTTGCCTATACCCACCATGATGATGACTGAAGATACTCCGATGATGATACCGATGCTGGTCAAGGCAGAACGCATCTTGTTTTTACTCAGAGCCCTCAGAGCTGTTATAAAGGTATTGCGTAGATTCATCAGAGTTTCTTCTTTTGTTTTATCGCCTTTATTACTTTCCGCACAGGGGCATCTTCTATTATTAGACCGTCTTTAAAAACGATCTTTCTGTCCGTATATTCAGCGATGTCCGGTTCATGGGTTACCAATATGATGGTTATACCCATTTCTTTATTCAGACGGGTAAATATGCCCATAACCTCATCGGAATTCTTGGTATCGAGATTTCCCGTTGGTTCATCAGCAAGGATAATGGAGGGATCATTAATCAATGCCCTGGCAATGGCCACGCGCTGTTGCTCCCCTCCGGACAATTTATTGGGATGATGATGTTCCCTGCCCGAAAGGCCGACCATCGCCAGCATCTTACTGGCTTTCTTGCTCATATCCTTGCTGCTCACGCCACCGCGATAGAAGAGGGGTAGCTCTACGTTTTCGATTGCAGAGGTTCTGGAGAGCAGGTTGAAGCCCTGAAATACGAAGCCGACTTTACGGTTTCGTATTTCAGCTTTCTCATTGTTGCTAAGGGAGCTCCCATCAATTCCATCCAGAATGTACTTTCCTGAGGTTGGTGTGTCAAGAAAACCCAGGATATTCATAAAGGTCGATTTTCCTGATCCAGATGCTCCCATTATAGCTATGAATTCGCCCCGGGCCACCTTGACAGAGACTCCTTTAAGTGCTCTTACGCTGATCTCTTCACTCAAATTATAGATCTTTTCCAGATTTTGGATGTCTATGATGCTATTTCCCATAACTTGAGAGCTCATCCTTTACCTCAAGCTTTTTATGTATACCCGTGAGGATTTCCTCTCCCTCTTTGATGTTCTGTGAGATGATCTCAGTATATTTATCCCCGATGATACCCGTTTTAACCTCAATTTTGTCAACCGGCAGATCTCCGATAAGACCGGTTTTTTTGCGCCAAATAACCTTTTTCCCTTCCTCCATCTCTACCTTCTTGGGAGAGACAATGAAAGCCTGATTCGGAACACGCAACACACCGGTTTTTTGATCCACCAGGATCGTAGCGGTTGCCGTCATCCCCGGCTTGAGCAGGTTGTCTTTATTGTCGCATAGGACCATGGATTGGTAAATGACAACATCGCCTTTGGTCAACGGATTGATGCGGACCTGGCTGATCTCACCGGTGAAAACACGCTCGGGAAAAGCGCTGACAGTGAAAGTCACTTTCTGCCCTTTTCTAATATTCCCAATATCAGATTCATCCACATTGATCATCAGACGCATCTTCTCAAGACTACGGGCGATGATGAACATGGCCGTATTGGGAGCAACTGGCCGTTTGGTTTCGATTTCCCTGGATATGACAATTCCATTTATAGGCGATAGTATTTTGGTAAAACTCTTACTCTGCTGGGCTATAGTATAATCAATCTTTATCTGTTTATACTGAGCCAGAATTTTTCTGTATTTCAATTCAGCCAGCTCCATTTCCCGCTTGGAAATGAGATTGTCTTTCATCATATCCTTCTTCACAGTTAAATCCCTTTCAGCTTCCTCGACATCGAGGCGGGCTTTCTCGAATTGAGCAGCGGATCTCAATATATTCTGTTCTATCTCGCTGGAATCTATGGTAGCCAGTAGCTGCCCTGCCTTTACATGCTGATTAAAATCTACATATAGATTACTGATGCTTCCGGCAATTTTACTGATGATCACTTGGGGATCGACCACCTCGAGTTTCCCTGTAACAGAAATAGTTTTTTTAACTTCTCCTTTGGTAACTTCATCGTAATTATAGACGAGATTTATGGTCTTGCCACAGCTTTTAATTGAGCTGTAAATTATAAAAATGAGAACCAGTATGATAGCAAGGGCAATGGCCCTTGTTTTTGTTATTTTTTCAAACATATTTTGTCCTCCCCTAGCCCAACAACATGAGACAGATTCGCCAGGGCTATCATATACTCGTATTTGGCTTTGATGAAACTCATCTGAGCATTCAGAACGGATAATTCGGCATCCTGCATCTCAAGCTGGGATCCAAGACCGTTGTCATAACTTTTTTGAGCGAGTTTCAAATGGTTTTCCGCATTGGTGATGGACAGTCTGGCGATTTCAAGCTGGCGCTTCAATACGACCATTTCCTGATAATAACTTTTAAGCAAGCTCCTCATGTTGATCATGATTTCCTGCTCCTGGTAGAGTATCTTGTTATAATCAGCCAGAGCCACATCGATCTTGCCGCTTATCCCCCCTCCGGTATATAGGGGCACCTGGGCTGTGATACCGGCATGGAAGGCAGGATTCCAATTGCTCTTGTTATAGTTATCACTGAAGTTATCTTTTCCCTGGATCTGCTTGTTTTCAAAGCCCAGAGAGGCCGTTAGATCGACGCTGGGATAATAGGCTGATTTTTCCATGGATATACTGGTTCGGCCGATATCCTTCTGCAATCGCACGATCTTCAGGTCCGGATAGTTGTTTTCAGAGAGATTGTAAAGCTCTTTCAGATTGTATTTCAATTCGGGTAGTTCTTCGAAGGCTGTAGGAGAAAAGGCTATATCCTCCTGGACAATGCCCATGGATGAGAGAAGATTGGATTTACTCAGGTTTTCCTGGTTTTTCGCTCTTTCATATTCCAACTTGGATGCTTCGAGGTCCACTTCGGATTTGCTCACATCGAGGATGGGCCGCTGCCCTAGTCGAAACAAAACCCTTGCCCTTTTGAGTTTGGCCTCGAATTTCTTCATCAATTCTTCACGCAAGAGGCTGGTTTCCCGAGCAAGCCCATAAGTGTAATAGGCTTTCTTGATCGAATTGATAATACTGGATTTCACCTTAACGGCTTTCAATTTAGAAAGATCGATGGACAATCTTGCCACTTCCACTGCTTCAGATCGCTTTGGATCATAGAGGTTATAGGTAGCGGTCGGACCAACGAAAAGACCGATGGTCGTATCCTGGCCGGGGACATTGAATTTGCCCTGGGATGCCTCGGGTTTCAGATATTCTACGGTATTCAATCCCAGGTAGACCTGCAATCTCTTACGGGAACGGGCAACCTTATATTGTGCTACGGCACTGTTCTCATCCTCTGCAGATGTCTTGATCCCCGGATGATGCTGCAGCGCGATATTAATGCACTCTTCAAGACTCACGTCACGGGATTGTCCTTTCATCAGGGTGAATGAACCGGCATATAATATATAAATGATTGAAAATAGGAAAACCACTCCTCTTTGCATCAACTATCCTCAGCGATTACCTTGTCATTATAATTTATACTATGAAATCCCTAAACGGAGCAAAACAGCCCTTCCGACTTGGGTGAACTAGAAAGGATTTAGGAATCTTAACTGTGAAATACGCAAAATTAATATGTAAAAACGTTTAAACAATATACAATTTAACAACTTCATAGTATACACTTAGGAAATGTGTCAACAATATAATATCCTGGCAAACCCTATTTTTAATTTTAGGAGTATTCGGGGATTATTTTAAAAAAAACTGATTGACAGTCGTATTTGGTACAATATCAATGACAAATCTGAGTTGCTGGCGTAGCTCAATCGGTAGAGCAGCTGATTTGTAATCAGCATGTTGGGGGTTCAATTCCTCTCGCCAGCTATAAAGGTGAGGTTCCCGAGCGGCCAAAGGGAGCAGACTGTAAATCTGCCGGCGAAGCCTTCGATGGTTCGAATCCATCCCTCACCAAAAAACCCTCCATTAAAGGAGGGTTTTTTATTGGCCTTACATCCTAGTCCCAGGTGATCATACAGCCTGTTGGTTCAAATCAGCTATCATCTGATCCAGGTCTGCATCGCTTAATCCGTGAGCCCTGGCGCCCTCCTCTATTGTTTCAGATACCGCAATATGACATCCGATACAGTGCAGACCGTAGCTTGCGATGATGGGCCCGCATTTCGGAAAGTCCTTGATGAGCTCGCCGAAGGTCATATTCTTGTTGATCTTATCTGACATAGCAACTCCTTACTTTTCTTATAGGTATTCTTTAAGTCATGATATAAGCAGCTATGAAATAATATACACCAATTGTCAAATATTTTCAAGAAAACACGACTATTGGATATACCCCCAGCCTCTCAATACCTCTTTCATACCGGGACTGAGTTTGATGTCCTTGTCGCTTCGACTCATCTCCAGCCAGTAATTCAGGGGTATCCGGGCATAGAAGACACACGCATCCGGGATATCCCATTCTTCAAGTCCGGTTCGGCCTGGAACGGTAGTGATATTGCGATCCTTAGCTTTATTTAATGTAAGAGGGTTATCAAAGATGTTGAGTTTTTCCATGGTGGAGAAAATCTCCTTCCGGGACAGCAAACGTCCGTCTCGTCTGACAAGTATTTTAATGTCCGCGTTAGGGGGATATGTTTCGAAGCTGAAATTTACCAGCGATTTATCGCAAAGGACTTTAACCTGAAGACTCCTGGGATTCATCAGCTTGAATTGGATATGGTCTCCATAACTGCCGGGATTACGTATCGTGCCCATCGATGAGGTTATCTCGAAAGTAAAGGTATGCTTTTTCCCTTTTTTATCTGGTGATATCTGTATGAAGCTTTTAGCAGGATAATCGATATAGCGCTGTTCATACAATGCTCTCATTTGGTTTAATAACGGTGGATTCTTCTGATCCAATGCAAGATTATCCAATTCATAAGGATCCTTCTTTAGATCATAAATATATTCCTGCTGCATGATCAGGTCGATTTTGTCGGAGACCGTCTTGTATTTGTAAAGACCCGTTATGTTGCGCCAGTACTTGTAACGCCCTTGATAGACGAACCCTCTCTGGAATCTTCCAGCAAACGGGATAAACTCGGTAAAATAGTCTGTTTGTACATCGAGTTTCGCGGTTAGGAGATCGTTGAAACTTTTTCCATAGAAATTCCGGGACTTCTTCCCTACAGTAATGTCAAGCAAGGTGGGGCTGATATCCAATGCACTGATGGCCGTCTCCGTCTTCCCTCTTCGCCATCGAAGGTTGTCAGGCAGGAAATAGAGCCAGGGGATATTGACTATTTCCTCATAGAGACTGATCCCCCCTTTGCGTGTATAGATTGCCCGGGAGGGGAAATCAGCAACCCCCTGGGGTTCTCTTTTCCAAAGGTTCTCGTCAAACCCCGTAGTATAGCTGCGGAATTTGGGCATGTACCCCATAGAGTGGTCTGCTGTAACAATAACCAGTGAGTTTTTCATCAATTTCAGTTTATCAATTACCTGAAAAACCTTATCCAGCGAATCGTTGAGGTAACGAAGATTGCCCAGGATAACGGCGGAATCGTGGAGGAAATCACAGTCCCACAGAGCCTTCAGGTAATACTTGAGAGGTATCCATCGAGGAACGTGCGGAATGTTGATATGCGCATAAAGAAAGATTTTCCTATTTTGATTTTCCTGAAGAAAATACATGATTCGACGGAAATTTTCCGTTCTCTGTGAGGGATCCATCGTATAATCATAGTTTTCATCGAAGCCGAGATCCACTCCGACTCCGGAAACACCGTGTCCCTGAGAGTTGCAGCTTATCTGCTTTGTAAAATATCCCTTTGAGGATAGCATTTCCCCCAGGGTGTCAAGACCCTGCTGATAAAATTCTTTCTGGTTATCGTCAGTTACGAGGTTGCGGAAAACGGGGAGACGGCTTTCCGTATAGGGGCGAGAAGTCCAGAGCGCAACAATGGACGGTCTTGTCACCTGTCCGGCAGAGTACAAGCGGTCGAGTAGTCCCGCACGATGATAATATCTGTCCAGTGCCGGTGTTATCAAATCCCGTTTCCCTATCTTTCTGAATGCGTCCTCCAATTTTTCACGGGAGAAGATGTCATACTTTTCATAGAGGTCGATCTGATAACGGGCGAGTGTGTCACATAGCAAATAAAGTATGTTGATATGCTGGTCCCTTTTATGTTTAAGCACACGATAGATGCGCGGTGATCCCAGGAAGAGAAAACTATTGTCCTTCGAATCAGAAAGGAAAGTAATGCGGAGTTCCCCGGGTTCCAGCGGCAGAGAAATCTTTACCTTCTCCCAGCCAGTGTACTCTTTCAGGACCTTATCTCTTGGATGTCTCAGATAAAAAAATAGGGAGCTGAAAGGATTTGAATATCTGAAAGGTTTGATCTCAGGTTTCAATTCCCTGCGTAGGGATTGGGAATAGAGAGTCTTTTTTTGACCGGACACTATGTATTCGATGAGAAGACTCCCCTGAGAAGTGGGGGTTCCCTTAAAAAGAGGCCAGGTATAATCAAATTCGAGGAATCTCTTCTTTCCTGTCGAAGGAAGGAGTTTCTTAATGATGCTTGAAGAGCTTTTCAATACCAGGGAGTTTTTCTGATAGGTGTAGTAGAATATCTTTCCAGTGGCGTATTTCAGGTTGTTTGGATTCTGACCGTTTCCCCAGGGGTTGTCGTCCACGTAGAGATCCTGTTGTTTCAGATCGCGATTGAGCAGGGATTTTCTGTCCTCGGATGTCAGGGGCGAGCTGATTTGTATGTGCTTGTAATCCCTCAGTAGATCCGTCTCTACTTCCTCAAAATCATCACCCCGATAAACAATACTATCGGCAATCCCCTGCAGGTATTTCTGATCATCCGGGAAGAAGAAAAAATCGTACCAGAGGAATAGAAAAACGATCAGCGCTATTACCGTAAGAGAAAAAACCAGCAATGCCTTTTTCAAAAGGGAATAGACACTGGCAAAACGCTGGAGATTTGACAAAAAAAGCATAAGAAACGCAATGGCAACCATGATCAGAAGTGCTTTCTTGAACATCGGCATGATATGCTGCAGTTTATTAATTGAGCCCAGGAACCAGGAAAGAAGAAAATAGGATGATGCGAGAGCAAGGGATAGGATAATGATCCGCCTGTGCTTCCTGATAGACTCGAGGATTATTTCCTAGATTTTACGGATATTGATCATCTCTATTCCTAATACCTTAAATTCGGAAAGCAGTATTCCCTGTTGAGAATGACGTCGCCGTTTCTTTCGAACCAGCGGAAAAGGGCTGCTTTTAACCGCCTCAGGTTCGACTGATCCGTGTTTGCCAGGTTCCGTTTCTCCCCAGGGTCCTTGAGGGTATCGTACAGTTCATATTCGACACGATCCCTGAGGGGCATGTAAATCAGTTTGTAGCGGCCGTCAAAGACGTATCGGTGCTTGGCCAGATTGATCAGATCCCTGAAGGAATCGTTCAAAACAACCTGATTGTCCATATGAAAATCAATTTCCGAGAGTTTGGTGATGTCGGGATACATAATACGTAATTTCTGGAAGAAGAGATCCTCCCGCATGCTGTTGTCAAACCATATGCCGGTTTCCCCGAAGGCCAACACTTCGGGTAGCTTTTTCCCCTGCAGAAGAGGCAGCAGGGAACGCCCCTCCATCCCGCGCATGGCTGGCATGTCCAAGAGAGCCAGAAGCGTTGGGGCGATATCCACCTGGCGGCATACAGTATTAAAAGCAGTCCCTCTGGGTATTCTTTTGGGATAGCGCAGAATAAAGGGAACCCTGATCGTATGGGGTCCCCGGAAATGTTCCCCGTGCCCCATGCCAAGATTACCCTCATAGAGGTTTTCACCATGGTCCGAGAGAACGATGACGATAGTGTTATCCAGCAGACGTTTTTTCTCAAGATAGTCTATCACGCCGCCCACTGCATCATCAAAAGCCCTGATGCCGCCGTCATAGAGGGCTCTCACCTGCCGGATGTCAGTCTCGGTCATGACATCCCCCTGTTCCCTATCCAGTGAAAGCACCCGCTGCTTGAAGTATTTGTAGGGTCCCTGATAATTCTTAACAGCATACCGCTTGTAATAGGGATACGGCGGGGCATAGGGGAAGTGGGTTGAGGAGAAAAATGTTGTGATAAAAAAAGGTCTATCTCCTGCAGCTTCAATCTTTTTGATAATTCGCTCCCTGACCAGATCTGGTGGGCAAAAATAGGCCGAATCCTTAAGGACAGGAAATATCTCAAGACCTGTACGGTTCGTCAGGAATGGAAGCAGAAAGGCGTGACTTTCAATGATGGCCTGGCGTAGAACAGAGTTGAAATTAAAATAAGGCGTATCGATGACTTCGAAACCCAGGTCCACGCGGCTGAAGATATCCCCTGCATAATCCGTTACAACCGACGTATAGTAGCCCTTATCCCGCAACGGTTTTACAAGAGAGGAGAAATTTCTGTTGATGTCCCTGGAAGTGGGGAACATGTGACGGACCCCGTGGGTTGAGCAGTACTGTCCCGTAAGAAATGATATCCAGGACGGGAATGTTCGCGGGACCTCGATGTAGGTTCGAGAGAATTGAGCTCCTTCCTTTATCAGACGATCAATATGGGGACTCGTGTCATAGGAATATCCCAGTCCGCTGAGATGATCCGGACGAAGGGCATCAGAAGCGAAGATAATAAGGGACGGAGGAGTTTTTTTTGTTCTGGGAGCCGGCTGCGAACGAAAATAATTGACCAGAATGACAATGCTTGCCAGGAGGACAAGAGAGATCAACCCGATAACGGTTTTTCGCCTGTATGCCTTAAAAAGGGCGATAGTCACAGTGATGAGAAAAACAGAGAGGAGAACAATCTGTAAAACAGTAAAAACTGAAGGGGAAACATGATCAGTGAGAAAATCAACGAGATGCTGAAAAATAAAATTCTTATTATAGAAATTGTTCATGTACAGCTGAGGGTAGAGAATGATGTCACGGAGAAAGAAGGTGAGAAAAACAAGAAAGGTAGCCAGTGCGTTGCCGAGAAAGAGTTTCAGGCGACTAGGCGACAACCCCATAATTCTTATTATTGAAAGGAAAAATGCATGACATAGGAAGCCAATAAGCAGGGCTATAACCATATATGTGCTCAAAACCCTGAGCAGAAAGAGGATGATAGTACCTGAAAAGTTCGTAAAGATATAGCGAACGACCTCGTCACTGGTGTTCCCCATATAGGACATGGAAAGATTATTGACCAGTCCATAGAGAAAAAGAAACAGGAATACAACTATCCCCCCGATGGCGGGATAGTTATTTATGAGAAATGATTTCATCCTTTTATATTGCATGATTGTTTACAATGAAGCCGAAGGATATTCTTTAACTTCGACTAATCGAAGTGAGACCAATATTATACACGCTCTTTAATTTCAATTGTTTTTTTTGTGTAATTAGGAAGGGAAAAGTTTCATTTTTTTAATATTACATCAATATGCGTAAAACGGCTGATTATTCAATTTCAAAAAGGATGATGACGATATCATCGGCATGAGGCCTTTTTCCCCGGAAGGAGTCTATTTCGTGCATGATATGATCAAGGACTGAATTCATAGGGAGAGATCCTGCAGTCTTCAGCAGTTCCGGAAGACGGTCGAAACCAAGCAGTGTACTTTGACTGTTCATCGTTTCTGGGATACCATCGGTATAGAGTATGATGCGATCCCCCGGTTCCAATGTTACGGTTTTCTCTTCCGTATCTATATTTTCAATCATACCGATGAGGGGTCCCCTTGAGACGAGTTCCTGCACCTCCCCTGTTGAGGCATGATAAATGATGGGATAGGGATGCCCCGCTGACGAAAATCGGAAAATCATTTTATTTAACAGCTCATCACGATAAAAAACACCGTATATGGCTGTCAGAAAGCTGTAGGGCATATTATGGATCAGTTCATGGTTCAGGCTTATCATATAGGAACGGGGATTTTTCGCGAAATTACGGCAGATTCTGTCTGTGGTGGCCTTGATGAGTGAAAGAAACAACGCGGCTGTAACACCATGATTGGAGACATCACCGAGAAAAACCCCGGTGCCCCCTTCCTTGAGTTCTGTTATGGCGAAATAATCCCCGCCGATTGCTTCCAGGGGAATGTAACGGTAGTCGATTTTAAGGCCGGCACCGGCATGGGTTCTTCCGGATATCAAGGCCTTTTGTATGATCTGCGCCGTTTTTAAATCCTTTTCCAGGCTGAGATTTCTTCTTCGGAGATCTTCTTCGCTTTTTCTGAGGGCCTCTTCCATCTTCTTTCTTTCTGTTATATTCCGGGATACACCGAGAATGCCTATGGGCCGGCTCTCTTCGTCCCGGATAAATGTAACAGAAACATCCATGGTGATCAGAGAACCGTCCTTGCAGTACTGCTCGAGTTCTAGATTGCGCATACGGAACGGATCTTTGTCCTTGCCGTCTTCCAGAGCTGATAATTCATCAAGATAATACTTATAGGCCTTTTGCACGGAATCGGGGGTGAGAACCTTCTCCATACCCAGATTCATTTCTTCTTCTGCTGTTAAACCGGAAAAGTGGAGAACCGAAGGACTAATAAACGTATATTTGAGATTCATATCCATGGTCCAGATGACGTCCGAAACATTGTCTGTTATAATCCGGTACCGCTCCTCTATCGTCCGCAGGGACTCCTCCATGGCCTTTCTCTCTTCTTCGACTCCGATAGCCGAAGAAATGATTCCCAGAAAGCGCCTGTCCTCATCCATGAGCACAAAGGGTTTCTTGAAAAGGAGGCAGAGTGATCCGATAAAGCCTGAAGCTGAACGAACGGCCACACCCACATGAGTTTTTATGCCGAACCTTTTTATGAAGGGATTGATATCTGCATAGGGAGATTGATCCAGATCAGGGATGTGGATCATGTCGGTGTTATTGTTGAAAAAAACGGAACAGCATAGGCTTCTATCAGAAAAGTCTTCCGTGACGGCATCATCAGGGACATTCCAACAGCTTACCTTGAGCATGCGGTCATCCTTGATCCCATGATAGAGCACCATATCGGCCGGAAAGAGTTTGCTGCAGAGCTCTGTCAGGAGATTAATGTTTTCCAGAGGAGAAATTCCGAAACTGACGAAACATTCATTGAGGAGAGACATCTTCTCATAGTATCTCAAACGGTCTGTAATATCACGAACGATGCCGCTGAAACCGATTTTATCCCCATTAACATCCTGACGCAGGGAAACCGAGCTTTCCAGGTAGCGTTTCTCTCCGTCTTTGCGGGTTACTTGCCAGGAAAAGCTGGTCTGCGGGACACCGCTGTGATGGACCTTGTTGAAGATAGAATATATCTTACTGGCATTAGACTCGTCCATATATTGACGATTGTTCATTCCGACAAGTTCCTCCATGCTGTAGCCCAGAAGGCGTGACATGGAAGCATTCACGAAGGTAAAATCGCCCTGGTTGTTTACTTCGAAGTATCCGTCCTCGATGGTTTCGAGAATGGACCTGAACCGGTTTTCACTCTCCCGTATGGCTTCCTGGTAACGGATGCGGTCTGTAACATCGCGGATGATCCCGTAAAATCCTATGATCTTGCCTTTGGGGTCGTACATGGGTGATGCCGAGCCCTCGCCGAATCTTTCCGAAATTTTATCTCCATCCCTGTGAAGGAATCTGCTGAGTGTAATAGCGATCGGTTTTCCTGTGAGGACGATGTCATGGAAGGAATTTTTTACGCTGATCACATCTTTTTTCGAAATAAAATCCTTGTAACTGCGACCTCTAATATCCTGGGGATGAAGGCCGACGAGTTGGCAAAATTTATCGTTGAAATTGATGCATCGGCCGTATAGATCTACTTCATAATACCCATCCACCATCCTGGCTAGTATGGTTCTATATTTCCGCTCGCTCTCCATCAGAGCGGTTTCCTGGTTAACCTTGTCAGTAATATTCCTGACGATTCCGCAAAAACCGATTCGTTGACCAAGATCATTGATATTGATAGCTATGGATGCGTCGCAAAAGATTTTTTCACCGTCCTTGCGAATCAGCTGGGCTTGAGGAAGATATAAGGGTTTTCCCTTTTTATACACCTTGTGGAACCAGTTGTAAACAAGCCTTTTATTTTCCTCATCTAACAATAGATTATATCTTTGACCGATGAGCTCTTCAGGGGGGGTAACCGACGATATCGCAGAAGGATTGGTTTACATAGCTGATCGTTCCGTCGAAGGAACTTTCATAATATCCGTCCTGAATGGGTTCGAGAATGAAACGATATTTTTCCTCCCTGGCCTTCAGGGCCTGTTCGGTCCTGACTCTTTCGGTTATATCCCTTGAAATGCCGACGAAACCGATAGACTTCCCGGTTTTATCACGAATAAAACGCATGTTTGCTTCAATGTTAATCAGAGTTCCGTCTTTTCGAATAAACTCAAGCTCCCAGGTTCGTGTCCTCGAGGGATCGGCAGTCCCGGATTGTTCGAGAAGCATCTCATTTTGAAAGATTTCAATTCCCTGCTCCAGGGATTTGCCGGGAAGAAGTTTCTCAATTTTCAGAGAGGATATCTCTTCAACCGAATATCCTGTCATGGGAAAACACGAAGGGCTGATGTACAGCGGGTGGAAGTTCAGGTCCAGGGTCCAGATGACATCGGCTGAATTCTCAGCGAGAAGGCGGAAAAGGAGGTTGGTTTCCTGAAGCTCCCTCTCCGACCGTTTCCTGCCTCTTATATCCCGGGCTATACCAAGAATTCCCAATGGTTGGTTATTAGGACCGAACATGGGAGTGAGGTTCAGTTCCAGGGGGATCGGGGGTTCATTCGGAAGACAGAAGGATATCTCAATGAGACTGTTATCATCGCGGGAGGATCTGCTGCGGATGAAGTTCTGAAGGTTCGGAACCTCATCGGGTATGATAAATTCGGAATAGTGTTTTGAAAGAAGTTCATCTACCGGATGGCCGGATATCTCCGTAAAACGGGGACTGATGTAGGTAAAAAAGCCATTGTTATCCATCCTATAGATGATGTCAGTGGATGTTTCAATTAAGAGTCTTAAATGCTCCTCACTTTTTTTCAGTTCGTTTTCAATACGTTTCCTTTCCGAAATATCACGAACCACGGCAAGAATCTTCGAAAACTTCCCTTCGTTGTTTTTCAGTAGTCTGGCTTTCAATTCTATCCATATCAGGGTTCCGTCTTTTTTACATAGTTCGAGATCCATTGCTGATATTAGTTTTTCCTTCATGCCCGCATGCGTTTCATAACCATGAAGGAGAGTCTCAATGCGTTTACTGAGCTCATTTCGCGAATAAGGGGGCAGGAAATCCTCCGGGTTCATATTCATGGCTTCATCCAATGAATATCCCAGGAGATCTGAAAGAGAGGGTGTTATAAACGAAAACCGCATCGTGAGAAGTTCAAAAACCAGAACGACATCGGATATATTGTCATTTAAAAACTTGTGCAGCTGATAGGCATCACGTATCTCGTGTTCTGTTTTTCTTCTCTCGGTGATATCGCGAAGTATGACCAGATCCGCAGTATTGCTGGAATAGGGGATATGACTCAGATTGATCTCAACGTCGATTTTAATACCCTTCCCGGTATGCAGAGCTATTTCAATGATGGAAGGAATAGCCTCCCCCAGCATCTGTTTTTTACCCAATGTTTTGAAATAACCCAAGTCATCGGGATGAACGAATTCGATGAGACGGTGTTCCAGAAGCTGATCCTCATTCCTGTCAAGCAAGGTAAGAAATCGGGGGTTGACATACTTGATACGGTTATCCTGGAGTATGGCTATAGCATCGTTGGCCTGTTCCACGAGGGTACGGTATCGAGCTTCACTGTCCCTCAAATGGTTAATGACGTTTTTATAGTCTGTGATATCATTATAAATGAGAAGTATGCCCTTGATAAGGGGTTCTTTGAGAAGGTTGATAGCCCTTATGTGGGTGTATTTCATGGAGCCATTTTTGTGTTTAAGACGCAAATCGCCGGAATAGGTTACTCCCTGATGGGTAAGGATTTCTCGAAAAGTTTCAATAACCTTAGGCATGTCTTCGGGATCAACATAGGTAAAGGCATTCTGACCGACGAGCTCTTTCGGGAGGAACCCGTACTGGCGCTGCAGCGAAGGGCTCTCGAAGAGGATGTTGCCGTTGATATCAATGATTGTGATGACATCGGAGCTGTTTTCACTCAGAACTCTCAGAAGCTCGCGGCTTTTCAAGAGATCATCTTCCACCCTTTTCCGATGCGTAATATCCCTTGCCATGCATTCAATTCCACTGATTACATCATGTTCGTATATCGGAAAAAGGTTGAATTCGAAATGGCAGAGATTCCCGTCATGACGCTTAACGTCCTCGGCAACGACCTGCATGACCCCATCCCGGAGTACCTGATCCAGGGTATTATAGATCCCTTTCGTATTCCCTTCGGGGAGTAAGGTTGATAGGGGTTTCTGAAGAAGTTCTTCGGGGGCATAACCGAAGATAGCCGTGGAGGATGGAGACAGGTAGGTAAAATGAAAAGTTTCATCCAACGTAAAGAAAACGTTGAAAACAGTTTCCCTTAGACCGGTCAGGAGAATTCCTTCAGAAAGGTTGAAGGAATCCCCTATGGGATAACCCCTGCCCTCGTCCGAGGTCTCGCAAAGAGATAATAATTCCTCCGGAACGGCCTCTCGATTTCCGAAAAACTGAATCAGCTTTTCAAGCAGGTTATCCTTGAAGTTCATCATATATCCAAGAAAGGCTATGATATGTTATCATTGAACTGCCGAACCCTGATCAAACCGGGTAATCAAATCACCCTCCTGATGTTGTCTTACTAAATATTACATGAAATGTCAATAAATAATGGGAATGTTCTCCACTAAATATGCCAATATCTGCCGCACCCCTTATGCCACCAAAAGTGGCAGAAGGGGAAATAAGGATTGAAAACATTTTCTTTCTCTGCGTTGCGAATTAGAGCTTGATTCCCATCACCCTGTGAGAAACTTCCCCGTTGAGCTCAACCCTCTTGTACAGAAATT
>CALCJG010000389.1 GCA_937967705.1 uncultured Spirochaetia bacterium | reverse complement strand
AAAAAGATGAAGACTCCGAGGGCTGCGTAAAGGGCCGCCGTTTTCAGTATGTCCTCCATGGGGGTAAAGAGTATGTCCGCCGCCATCAGCTTCTTGAAGGTCTCCAGGCCGTGGCTGCTGTTGCACAGGAGGATGAAGACGGCGGAAACCCCGAAGGCGTACATCAGGCCGATGAAGGCCTCGAGATTTTCCGTCCGTCGCGACACGAGGGCGATGATGAGCCCTCCCAGCAGGGAGAAGACCAGGGAAACGGGGTAGAGATACTCCCCGCCCAGTAGAAAGATGGAAATGGCGGCCCCGACGGCGGCCATCTGCCCTATGGCCAGGTCCGTGAAGATGATCCCGCGCTTGATGATTTCCAGTCCGAAGTAGGAATGGATTCCCACCAGCACCACCGAAAGAAGAAAAGCCGAAAGCAGTATGGTCATCGGGTTAACCTCCTGACGATTTCATCAAACAGCGTAAAAATGCCCTCCGCTTCCCGTACGGCGCCCACGTCGTGGGGCAGCTTGACGATCCTGATTCCCAGTCGCCCGCTCAGATACCGGGCCGCGCTGTCGGAGTTGTATACGTCGTGGAGAATCAAGGGGGCCTTGGTTCTCCGAATGACCTGCTCCACCTCCTCTATGTGCTTGGACGTGGGGGGGATGCCCGGCAGGGGTTCCAGGGTGGCGGCCAGGGTGATCTTGTACCGCCGGAGCAGATAATCGTAATTCTTGTGATACTCCACGACCTTGGTGCCCTTGAGCTTGGCCATCTGGCCGTCCCAGTACTTGAGGCGCCCCTTCCAGTCCTTGTCGAACTGGGCATAGTTGGCCCTGTAATATTCCGCGTTCAGTGAATCGAGTTCGCAGAGTTTTTTCAGTATGGCGCGGTAGAGGGGAGGAATGTTATAGGGATCCAGGTAGTAATGCGGATTCCCGTCCGGATGAATGTCCCCCTCCGCTCGGGAAACGCCCCGGGGGACATCGATGAGCTTGATCTGCTTGGACAGGTCCAGAAAGCCCGCGGACTCCTGGAGTATCTTCGGATTGTTGGCCTGCTGCATGATGGGGGGCAGCCAGCCGATCTCCATCTGAGCGCCGTTGATGACCAGCAGGTCGGCGCGACGCAGCTTGGAGATGTAAGAGGGTTTGGGGATGATGACGTGCGGGTCCCACTGGCCGTTGGCCAGGGACTGCACGTTCACCCGGTCCATCCCGATCTGTTTGACCAGGCTCGCGATGTAGGGGTAGGTGGTGATGACCCTGAGCTTGGCTGCGAAGGCCGAGGAATGCAGCAGGATGAGTAAGGGAATTATAAGCAGATGTCTTAATTTTAACATAGCAGGTCTCCTTGAATTAAACTAGAAGGCGTGGGCGCCGTGGGCGCCGATGGCCAGGTTGAACTGCAGGATCACCTCGTGATTGGGGCGGAGGTGATAACCCGGACCGTCTTCGGTGTATTTACTCCGGTCATAGTTATACTGAGCCCGCAGGCGTGAGAACTCCGTGGGATTGAACTCTAGCATTCCGGTGTAACGGCAGAGCCCTTCCGGGGGGGCAATGGCCGAAGGGTCGTCTGTCTGTATCCGGTTCCGGTCCATCAGATCGTAGCGGACCCCGGCCCGCCAGCGCTTGAGGGGCTTGAGAACCAGTTGGGCGTAGAGACCCGACTGCTTCCGGGTCAGGTCGTATTTCGCAACCTGGTCGGCACTGTCCTTCTGATATCGGGCGGCGTCCATCTCGCGGTAGAGATATTCCGTCTGAAGGGAGATGCTACGCGTCGAATCCCACTGGTATTTAAGCAGCAGCGATCCGCCCCCGACGAGGGTGCTCCCGTGCAGGGCGTAACCCTCCTCTCCCCGGGTGTCCAGGCCGCTGTTGACGCGGCACTTTCCCCCGGCTCCGGAAGCGGATATGAGAACCGTGAGATTCCCGATGTCGAAGGAATTGCGGATGAAGCCCACATAGGCATTGGGCTCCCCGGCGGTCTTTACGGTGACGGTCTTGTCCACGTCATTGTAACCGTGGCTGCCGAAGGAAGAGCCGTTTTCCCCCTGGAGGACCTCCAGTCCGAACTGCAGGTAGGTATCCATGGGAGCCAGCCAGAGGAGCTGCGCCCCCTTCTCGTTGAGACCGGAAATTCCGAAGAAGGAGAGGTAATTGAGGGGACGGTCGGCAAAATCCCAGTAATGGGTATGCTGCTCGTTGATCCGACCGAAACCGCTCAGGAACTTGCCCGCCTTGAGCTGAAAGCCGGCGGGAAGCCGTCGTGTGGTGAAATAGGCCTCCTCCAGGGCAAAGCCCGTTTCCGTCAGCTCGCAGTTGGCGAAAAGGTTGAAATACGGGTCCACCACGGAGGAAAAGGTGAGCTCGGCGTAATTGAGGTTGAATCCCCGGTGGCTGTTCAGGTCGGCGTTGTCCTTCCCATGGGTTTTATCCTCGTCCAGGGTGTTGGTTGCCTCGGGGAGTTTGCTGGTGCGGTACTGCTCGTCGCTGAGATTTCGGTGAACATAGGAAAAATCCAGGATCAGCGCGATGTCCGGCACGAATTTGGTCTGGTTGAAAGGAGATCCAGCCGGCGCGGCGATCTCCTTTTCCTCGGTCTGCGCTGCGGCGAGGGCCGGCATGAGCAGCAGACAGAGGAGAAGAATCCCTTTTTGCATAAGATATTATCTCCTGTTTAGAGTGATCCCGGGCAAGGGAATGCGGTTCAGCATGTCGCAGAGGACTGCCTCAAAAGGAAGAGGGGATGATCCCGGTACATAACTATCACCGTCTCCCCACCGGGGTTATAAAAAACAACGGTTGTAAGGATTATTAAACAGGAGGTGCGTTGGGGTAGGAATTGGGAGAGACCTCCACGGGTCTCGGTACGGTCGTTTCTCTGGGAATGGTCCTGATGCAGGTATAATCCGTAAAGAGGGTCGTAACGGAAACCTGCTCGTCGACGTAATTGCCGTCCATCTGGAAGCGGCAGAGCGGACAATCCTTATGGTAGAGGCTGTCCGCATGGGTATGGGCAAAGGCCGCTACCGTGACGAAAAGGAGCATCAGGACCGAAAAAAGGGCCACGAGCCTGAAGGCTTTTTTGTTTAGGAATTGCATGTTTTCTTATCGTCAGAGAAGGATCCCGCTGTCAACCCCTTTTTCCCTGAAGCCCTGGGTCGCATCAGGATGCCCATAAATACTTGCGTTTTGAAAGGAATCAGCGCAATCGATGTTTGCATTTCGCAAGTAATAAGATATGGGTGATGTCCCGGCACCGGAAAAATCCATTATCGGCGGTGTGTCTTGCAATCTGAAATCTGTCTTTAGCATGATAAGCGCTGTTTCTGACACAGAAAAGAGCGGGAAGAGGGGAGAATCCGAGGATTTTTTGAAAATCCACCTGATATCCGGTAGGCGGGGAGGGGATCACCCGGTTCTGGCACGAATCCTGCTTTATTATTGTGTATGAAGCAGGAACAGATAGCCATACCGGAATTCGAAGAGAGGATATCGCCCCTCTTCGACGTGGCGGGGAAGTTTCATATTTCTAGGGTTGAGGATGGTGTGGTAGGGGAAAGCTATGTCCTCCATGTGGACCCGGAGGGGGGGTTTCAGAAGATTGATGCCCTCAGCGAGGTGGGGGTTGACGTGGTCATCTGCGGCGCCATCAGCCGCATGTTCGCGCGGTGCGTGATGCGCAGGGGGATGACGCTGGTCCCCAATGTAAGCGGCCGGGTGGAGGAGGTGCTGCAGGCCTACTGCTGCGACGAACTCTCCATGGAATGCTATTCTCTTCCCGGATGCCGCTGGAGGGGTCAGGGCAAGAGGGGACAGTGCCCCCGATTCAGGGGAGAAGATCAGTTTTAAGAGAGGAGACAGGATGAAGATAGCATTATCGGCAGAAGGAAACGGGCTTGATTACAAAATAGACGAGCGATTCGGGAGAAGCCTGGGTTTCATCATTTATGACCTGGACCAGGAGAGCCTTGAGCATGTAGAGAACCGTCAGAACAGGGAAGCGGCCCAGGGTGCCGGGATACAGGCGGCCCGGACAATCGTTGATTCCGGCGCTTCGGTTCTTGTGACCGGTCATGTGGGCCCCAAGGCCTTCGCGGTTCTGAAGACCGCCGGTGTCGAAATCTATACCGTTACCGGTGCTACGGTTCGGGAAGGGATAGAGCGGTACAGAGAGGGAGTGCTGAAGAGAATCGATTCGGCAGACGTGGAAGGGCATTGGTGATGGTTTAATTCTAAATTTATGGAGGAATTTATGGGAACTAAAGAGAGTCTTCATGAAGGTTTTCCCGGCTACAACACCATGCCGCTGGAAGAGGCCGATAAATTCGTCCGGGAGAGGATCTGCGGGGATATCGATAATCTGCTGGCTCACTTCAACGAGTGTGCGGAGAAGGTGAGGAAGCAGGGGAGGGAGAAGCTCTTTTCGGAAGTGGAATCCCTGAGGGGACGTGTTGCCCGGATCAAAAAGGAGATGGAAAGCCGCAAGGTGCTCTGCCTTTCCGGCGACCTGCTCCTGGGGATAACCCATCTGGACGAGGAACAGCTGAGGTCGCTGGATCTGGAAATGGTGGGATTGCTGGATGAGTGCCGGCAGCGGGTGGATTCCATGAGCTGCTCCGAGGCGGACAACCGGGCCCTGGAGAACTTTAGCCGGATGAATACCTGCCTGCGCATGTTTGAAGAGAAGTTTCATGAAAAACTGAAGGCGTACCGCAAAGAAGTTTTCAGCTGAACGGGACAATCCCTGCTGAAGGGGCTGTTATTATGGAATGCCGTAACAGGATGTAACAGATAAAAGCTCCTGTGAGTTTACTCCTGTGTGAATAGGGGCGGGAGTTGATGCTCCCGCTCAATTTTTTTTCATCATTCCCGGAGCGGAGGACCGGGGGACATCAACCGGTCCGCTGCCGTATCCAGGACCTGAAACGGAAATGGGAGGGAATTTTTCATGATAGTAAAAATGATCGACGGGAAAGGGGGATGCGAATGAAGATTGCAGTGGCGAGCGGTAAAGGGGGAACGGGGAAAACCACACTGTCTCTCGCCCTGGCCGGATACCTGGCGAACAGGGGATATCGGGTCTCGCTCATGGATTGTGATGTTGAGGAACCCAACGTCAATCTGTTCCTGAAGGCCAATATCAGGGCCGTGGAACAGGTCTCTGTTCCCATCCCGGTTGTGGATGGAGATAAGTGCACGGGCTGCGGGCTTTGCGAGAGGATCTGCGCCTTCAACGCCATCGCCGTCGTGAGCGGCAAGCCCCTGATCTTCAAGGACATCTGCCATTCCTGCGGGGGGTGCATGCTTGTCTGCCCGGAAAGGGCCATCAGAGAGGTGCCCAAGGAGATCGGCGACATTGAGGAGGGCAGTGCAGGCGCCATAAGTTACATCGGGGGCCGCCTGAGAGTCGGTGAGGCCATATCCCCCCCCCTGATCGGGGCGGTGAGGAAACATTATGCGGACAGCCATTATACCGTCATTGACGCCCCGCCGGGGACCTCCTGCCCCGTCATGGCGGCTGTAAGGGGGTGCGATGCCATAGTGCTGGTCACTGAGCCGACACCCTTCGGGCTGAACGATTTGAAACTGGCCGTGGAGACGATGAAAAGGCTCGACTATCCCCTGGGGGTTGTTATCAACAGGGCCGGCATGGGGGACGACGGGGTGGAGCGTTACTGCGCGGAGGAGGGCATCAGCGTCCTCGCCTCGCTGGCCCATTCCAGGGAGATTGCGGAGAAGTACGCCGCCGGGGAGGTCGTAGAGGAGTTTATCCGCTTCTTCGACGGGGAGTTGGGAGAGATCGTCTCGGGGCTGGAGCGCCTTACAGGCATCAGGGCCGTGGAAGTTAAATAACGGTAAGATAAGGACTGGAAAAGATGAAAGAACTGGTGATTATCAGCGGGAAGGGGGGAACCGGCAAGACGAGCCTCACTGCATCGCTGGCGGCCCTGGCCGGGAACAAGGTGGTCGTGGACTGTGATGTGGACGCGGCGGATCTGCATATCCTGATGAATCCCGCCATACAAAAAAAAGAAAATTTTGTTGCCGGCAAAGTGGCGGTCAACAACAGTGAGATGTGCCTGCAGTGCGGGGATTGCGTGCTCTACTGCCGTTTTGACGCCATAGGAGACTACTACGTCGTGAACCCGGTCAGCTGCGAGGGCTGCGGACTCTGCGAGCGGTTCTGTCCCCACGAGGCCATGGAGATGGTCTCCCGAACCTCCGGGGAATGGTACCTCTCCGATACCCGTTTCGGCCCTCTGCTGCATGCCCGGCTCTTTCCCGCCGAGGGCAACTCAGGGAAGCTCGTGACCCTCCTGCGCCAGGAGGGGCGGAGGCTTGCCGAGGAAAAGGGTTTGGACCTCCTTCTCGTGGACGGATCTCCCGGCGTGGGATGTCCGGTGATCGCCTCGCTGGCGGGGGCCAGGGCCGTTCTGGTGGTGACTGAACCGACGGTATCGGCCGTTCACGACATGAAGCGCGTTGTCGATCTCGCCGGGCACTTCCGGATGAAGACGCTGATGTGCATCAACCGCTGCGACCTCAACCGGGAGAACGTGAAGGCCATCGAGGAGTTCTGCGAAAGTAGAAGCATCCCCGTCCTGGGAAAAATACCCTATGACGGGGACTTCACGAAATCCCAGGTGGCGGGAAAGACCCTGATAGAGTATTCCGACGGGGAGGCCGCCAGAGCGGTCCGGAAGATGTGGGAGGACCTGTCGCGGACTGTCCTGCATTGAGTCGATCAGATCCATAAACCGCGCGAGCGGTTCATCATAGGCAAGAGCCAAGGAGGCGTTGAATCATTATGTTTGGGAAAAAGGATGCACAGGGAGCGGACGGGGGCGGAGGGAATCTCTCCATAGCCGAAAAGGATCAGCTGGAACAGAAAGAGCTTCAGGATGCCATGAAACGCATCCGGCACAAGATCGTGGTTCTCTCCGGGAAAGGGGGTGTGGGAAAGAGCACCGTGGCGGTGAGCCTGGCGCAGATGCTTCTGAAAAAAGGCTTCCGCGTGGGGCTTCTGGATGTGGACATTCACGGCCCCAGTGTGCCCAAGCTTCTGGGAATAGAGAAGAGCCAGTTCCTGGCCGACGAGGAAGGCAAGCTGCTGCCGATCATCAACGGTGAAGGCATGAAGGTGATGTCCGTCGGGTTCCTGCTTCAGAACACCGAGGACCCGGTCATATGGCGGGGGCCCCTTAAATACGGGCTCATCAAGCAGTTCCTCAAGGATGTCTTATGGGACGAGTTGGATTACCTGGTCATCGATTCCCCTCCGGGCACCGGAGACGAGCCGCTGTCCGTATGCCAGCTGATAGAAAACCCCGAAGGGGCGGTTATCGTCACCACGCCACAGGAGGTGGCGATCATCGACGTGAAGAAATCCATCAGCTTCTGCCGCAAGCTGAATCTGCCCGTCATCGGCGTGGTGGAAAACATGAGCGGGTTTATCTGCCCGCACTGCGGGGAAAGGGTGGACATCTTCAAGTCGGGCGGCGGTAAAAAAATGGCGGAGGAGATGGGCGTTCCCTTTCTGGGGGTCATTCCCCTGGATGCCTCTCTGGCGGAAAAGGCCGACAGCGGTCAGTCCATGGTGACGGATACCGCGAAGGATCAGAGCCCCGTTCAGACGGCCTTATGGAGCATTCTGGATAAAATTTTGGAAAATAAAGGAGTCAAATCATGAAGATAGCATTGCCAACCGCAGAGGGGAAACTCTGCATGCATTTCGGTCACTGTGATCAGTTTACGCTTATGGACGTGGATGCGGATCAGAAAAAGATACTCGCCACCGAGATGGTGGATGCGCCGCCCCATGAGCCCGGCCTGCTGCCCCGCTGGCTGGCGGAGAAGGGCGTCAACTGCGTCATAGCCGGGGGGATGGGCGGACGTGCCATCGGCCTGTTCCAGGAAGCCGGGATAAAGGTGGTAACCGGGGCTTCCTCCGAGAGTCCCGAGAAACTGGTTATGGATTTCCTCAACAACGCCCTCGTGACCGGGCGCAACGCCTGCGACCATTAAAAGGGGATTGTAATGCCCCATTACGAATATCTCTGCGAGGACTGCGGATCGCGTTTCGAGCGTTTTCAGAGAATGAGTGAGGAGCCCCTGACCGACTGCCCCGATTGCGGGGGGTCCGTCCGGCGGCTCATCTCCGGCGGAGGCGGTTTCGTCATGAAGGGGGGAGGCTCTCGTGAGGTTCCTTCCTGCGGGAAAGAGTCTCCCTGCTGCGGCCGGGAGACCCCCTGCGGGAAGTCCGGTAACTGCCATTCCTGATTGCTGAAACCCCGTGATTTGATCAAAAACCTCTTTTCTTCACGGGAGAGGTTTTTTGCATTGCCCTTTGTCGACCCTTTGTTTGTCCGGGACTTTGCGGTTTCGCAAAAAAAAACTTTAAATGAGGATCTGACTAATGAAAAAACGCCCTTCCCTGTTGATCTGTCTCCTGACCTTTGTTTTACTGGTTTCCGCGGGATCAACCGCATACACGGCGCCAAAGAAGGGGCCGGTCTCCATGGATTCCCGGGAGTTTGCCCGGGCCCGGGTGGTGAAGATAGAGAAGAGGGTCCTGGACGTGAACAACCCCTCGGCGGTGGAGATCCGGGTCCATCTCCTCATGCTGAACGGCCCCCGGAAGGGTCAGAGCCATGTCTCCCTTTACAGGGGGGAGAACGATCTCCCCCGGGACATGTTCTACCGACAGGGTGATACGGTCTTCGTGGGAATATCCCGGACCGGAGGGGCCGATTCGCTGGAGTATGTTTCTATCTATGACGTGGACAACACCACGGGGATCGTCATCCTGGGGGTTCTGCTGGTGCTCACCATCGTCGTGGTGGGGCGCTTAAGGGGCGTGCTCTCCATGCTCTCCCTGACGGCCACCGTGTTTCTGGTCTTTTACGTGCTCATCCCCATGACCATGAAGGGCTACTCTCCCCTGCCCGTGGCGGTGATTATCTCGGTCTTTTCCATTATACTCTCCGTTCCCATCATCATGGGGTTTCAGAAGAAGACGGCGGCGGCCATAGGCGGCGCGGTGCTGGGAGTGATCCTTGCCACCTGTCTGTCCCTGCTCTCGGGATGGCTCATGCATCTTTCGGGAATCGTCACCAATGAAATGGTGACGGTCTTCTACGCCTCCAACGTGGAGATCAATCTCCACGGCCTGGCTCTCTCGGGCATGGTCATCGCCGCCCTGGGGGCCATCATGGATGTCTGCATCTCCATCGCCTCGGCCACGGAGGAGATCTTTCGGGTCAATCCGGATATCACCGTCAAGGATGCCTTCCGCTCGGTTTTTACGGTCAGCTCGGATATCCTGGGCGCCACGGTCAACACCCTGCTCTTCGCCTATGTCGGGAGCGCCCTGCCGCTGGTTCTTCTCATCGCCATGCGGATTGATCCCGGAACCCCCTTCTGGCTCATACTCAACTACAACCCGGTCCTCAGCGAGCTGGTGAAGTCCGCCGTGGGCTGCATCGGCATGTTCCTCAGTATGCCGGCCTCGGCCTTTCTCTGCATTGAACTGCACAGGTGGCGCGAAAAGAAAAATCCCCTTCCCCCGAGATAGTTATTGACACCCCTGCTCATCACCCTCCATGATAAAACAGTCCTGGCGGGGGGCTTTCGTGAAACGGATTTTCAAGGAAATCGTTTTAGGAAAGATTTTCGGTGATGTCTCCCGCGGCGGGCTATACTGTAATCTCTGTAAAACCTGGAAGAGGATGGGGTCCGGTGGCTCCCGCGGTCTTCAAAACCGTTGGCTGTAATTTATTGCAGCGGCAGGTTCGATTCCTGCCCCTTCCGCATCATCTTTACAATCCCGGGGGGCCGATGTGATGAATCGTCGGACCTCTGGCCGGAAGCGTAATGGAAAGAGAAAACCTGTTGCGACATATCCCCCAAGTGGAAAAAATCCTCCAGGATCCGAGGATCACCGCCTATCTCCCCCTGCTGGGCCGGGGCGTGGTGGTCGCTCTCATCCGGCGGGAAACGGATTTCTTCCGGGACCGTATACGGGAAACCGGTTCCTTCTCGGAGGAGGAGCTCATCTCATCCCTTGCAGACCGCCTCAGTGAAAAGCGCCTGGAGAGGCTTCAGCGGGTGGTCAACGCCACGGGGATCATGATACACACCAACCTGGGGCGCGCCCCGCTCTCTTCCCCGCTGATGAAATCCCTGGCCGGGGTCCTCTCGGGCTACTGCAACCTGGAGCTCTATCTGCCCTCCCTCAAACGGGGCAGGCGGGGCGGCTTCGCGGAGGAGCTCCTCTGCCACCTGACCGGCGCCGAGGACGCCCTGATCGTCAATAACAACGCCTCCAGTGTCTTTCTCCTGCTCAACGAGTTCGGGAGGGGCAAAGACGTCATCATCTCCCGGGGGGAGCTGGTGCAGATCGGCGGCGGATTCCGCATCCCCGACATATTGCGTCAGACCGGGGCCAATCTGCTGGAGGTGGGGACCACCAACATAACCACCCTGGAGGATTTCCGCGGCGCCCTGTCAGAACGGGCCGCCATGATACTCTCGGTACATCAGTCCAATTTCGCCCAGAGTGGATTCTGCTCCTCCCCTACACTGAGGGAGCTCGCCTCGCTGAAATCGCCGGACCTCCTTTTCGTCCGGGACCTGGGGAGCGGCAATCTCATGAACGATCCCCGGCTGCCCGCTCCCTTCGAGACCACCGTTGCAGCCGAGATGGCCCAGGGTCCCGATCTCCTCTGCTTCAGCGGCGACAAGCTTCTGGGGGCCTGTCAGGCGGGGATTGTTCTGGGGCGGAAAGACCTGGTGGCGCGGCTGAAAAAAAACCCCCTGATGCGCATGCTTCGGGTGGACAAAATCACCTATTACCTTTTACAGGAGACCCTGCTGCATTACATGAACGGGGAGCCGGAACGGGTCTCACTGTGGAACATGGCCCTCTCCGACAGGAAGGTCCTTACGCGGAGGATCGGCCGTTTTCTCAGGGAGGTGGGAGATCCGCCTCCCGGCGCCTCTTTACAGAGGGTGGATCCGGGAAGCGCTTTCGGAGGCGGCTCGCTTCCGACCCTGGAGATCGAGAGCGCCGGCGTCCAGATCTCGATATCGGGCCTCGGAGCGGAGGAGATCCTCACCCGCCTGACCCGCTCCCCCATCCCCGTTGTGGGATACATCCTGAATGATCAATGCACCCTGGATTTCCGTACCGTCCTGGAGGAGGACATATCCGCCGTGGCGGAGGCTGTGCGCCGCCTCTTCGGGAAAAACCGGGAGACCGGGGAAGCCTGAGGAAGAGATCGGAAGAGCGTCGTGTAGGGAAAGAGTGTAGATCTCGGTGG
>CALCJG010000388.1 GCA_937967705.1 uncultured Spirochaetia bacterium | reverse complement strand
GATATCCACTCGTGACTGGAGTTCAGACGTGTGCTCTTCCGATCTGCTCAAGGACAGGCTTCAGGAAAACGTCATGAGTTCACGAAGTATCAATGATGTCCTTGCGTTTCAGCAGAAGAGCAGCGAATCCATAGAGGGAGCCCTCGGTGAGCTCATGGATCTGTCCTCCGAGACCTCTTCCGGGGCCGAGGAGCTGGCGGGTTCGTCCGAGGAACTGGCGGCAAAGGCGGCCGAGCTCAACGCCCTCTTCGCGGGCTACAAGCTTCAGAGGGAGGAGCAGCGGCAGTTGGGATCAATCGGGGAATCCCCTGAGACGAGTCTGATGACACAGTATTCCTATTGAGAAGCGGTGTTGAAAGGCGGGGGGCAGTATGAATTTCAAAAAAGGGATTTCAAGGGCCGAGGGGGAAAAGTCCTACTGGGATCTTGTGAAAAAGAACCTTGCAGACAACATTAAGGCCGGGGATGAGGAGGGGGAGGATGTCCCGGCCGGCAAGGAGAAAGATCTGCCTGTAAAAAATCTGGAAAGACTTGTCGATTTCTACAACACCCTGGACCGGATCGTGCTGGGCGATCGCGATCTGGGAAGCATCATCAGGATCATCAGCGGCCATCTGAAAAAAATATTCCAGAGCATGTACGTCGAGTTTTTCCTGATCAAGGGCGATTATCTGGAGTACCAGCATATCACGGCTCCCTCCTGGATGCTCGAGATGACACACCGCCTGCTGAGAATATCGCCGGTTCTTGGCATGAAGGTGGAGCTCTTTGAGGGGAGTTACTTCAAGGAACTGGTGGATGGCGGCAGACCCCGGGAGATCATGGGCCGCAGGAATCTCCTCCGATCGCTGAGGGATTTCCTGCCCCCCAGCAGCAGGCACAATGTGTTTCTCCGGGAGCATTTTGCCGAACCGGCCCTCCTCTTTTTCGGCTACAGGTACGTGTTTCAGGTTCCCCTTGTGGTCAATCAGAGGATGATCGGATATTTTTCCTTCCTGCAGAGGAGTCGGTTCAACGAGAGGACGAGGATGGAGATCATGCTCCTGTCGGACAAGATCGGCGGCCTCATCATGCTGAAGAAGAGGGAGGAGGAACTCCCGGATCTGTACAGCAGTATGAACAAGGGATTTGCCCTCTTTGAAACCATAACAAATTCCAGAAAGGAGATCGTGGATTTCATCCTCATCCGGCTGAACCGTTGGCTTGAGACCGCTCTGGATGTACGAAGCGAGGACTATTACCGAAAGAGCATTAACTGTCTACTGGGGGAGAAGGGACGGGCTCTCTTCAGCCTCTTCGAGAGCGTTACAGAGACCGATTCGGCCAAGACCGTGGAAATGGAATTTCCCTGCAGGGAGAGGGTGATGCGCCTGTTCGTCTATCGCCGTCCCAACGGCCGGGTGGCCCTTCAGATGGATGACATCACCGAGGAAAAAAATAGGGAAAGGGAGCGGGACTATGCGGCTTGTCATGATGTGATGACGGGGCTCCTGAACCGCGCTACCTTCGAGAGCTATGCCCGCCAGGAGCTCCAATCGGCCCGGCGCAATAAAAACTGCTTTGCCCTCCTCTTCATAGATCTGGACCATTTTAAACCAGTCAACGATCTCTACGGCCATGATGCCGGCGACCGCCTGCTTGTCGCTGCAGCCCGCCGGATTGAGGAGGCCATGAGGGATGACGATATTGCCGCGCGGTTTGGCGGTGACGAGTTTGTCGTGCTGGGCCGGGGGGTGGACTCTCCCGCTAAAGGGCGAATATTCGTAAATAAGATACAGTCGGCCCTCTCCGGACCGGTTTCCCTGGGGCCGGAGATGACGGCAGTTCTCTCGGCCAGCGTCGGGATTGCCCTGTATCCCTCGGACGGTGAAGACTATGAAACCCTCTGTGCTGTCAGCGATAGGCGAATGTACGATTTCAAAAACGATAAGAAGAAGTCCTTAAAACGCGGTATGATCAGGCGGGTTGTATGAAAAATTAAGGTTCGGAACCGGGTTTTTGGCAATAAAATAGTATTCATTATATTTTTTTTATAGACTTATTATTTTAAAGGGATTAAGGGGGCATATTTTAACATGTTTTACTGCTGAAAGGAATGTTTGATTCGGGACAAAGGACGGTGAAATGATACTGCTAAAGGAAGAAAGTGTTACCCTGGCCTGCAATGCGACATGGGGATTTCTCTTCCAAAAATGGTCTGGATTCTGTCCCGATGCCCTTTTTCACCAGGCTATTGATATTACCTTCCGGCAACTGAGGCAGCGGAATTTCAGGAAAATCCTCAGTGATGTTAGGAGTCAGCGTGTCGTATCTCCCAGATGCCAGGATTATGTGCAGGCAAGTGTTATGGAATTTGTCCGGGAGAGGGGCAATATCTGGGTCGCTTTTGTGGTCAGGGACAAATCTCCCGTTAATCCCTGCCTCAACCGTTATCTCGGCCACATGCACGAGGGCAACGAAAGGGCTTACAACGCCCCTTTCCCCTCGATGCAGAAGGCTCTGCAATGGCTCCAGGTATGTGAGGGACGGTGATCAATGTCAGAACCTGATTACAGAAGTGTGATGATACAGATGCCGCCGGATTTTATCGGAATCCTGCGGTTCGGAGGCGAAGGATGAAGGCCATATCCATACCCGTCATCGTCACTGTGGGCATCTGCATCTGCGTGGGTATTTACTACCTGGCTCTCTACCTGTATCAGAGGAAGGGGAAACTCAGCCTTTCCTTCGCCCTGGTCTGCTTTTCCGTGGCGGTGTACAACGCTACCTGTGCCGGGCTCTATAATGCCTCCTCGGTTCTGGAGGGGATTTACTGGCAGACGGGTAACTTTGCGGGGATAGGTCTGATCGCCGTGAGTTTTTCCATCTATGTTTTTACCCTGACGAAGAGGGGGAACTGGAGATTGCTTGCGGGGATTCTGGTTTTCTTTGCCGCCTGCATCCTGACGATCGTGCTTTTCCCGGGGAGTTGGACCCTCTCTGTTCTCGATCCCGCCATCAAGCGGTTTACCCTGGGCGGCGCTCACGAGGTGGTTTATTATGAGGCGGCTTTGGGGATGGTTCCGACGGCAGTGCTGATTGCAAGCGTCCTCTCTTTCCTTTACCTGCTCTATATTCTCAAAAGCCATTATATCGAGAGCGATGCCCTCGACGGCAAACTGCTCGTCATATCCATTTACCTCTTCTTTATTTTTACAATAAACGATGTTCTCGTGGGGCTTGGGGTTTATCACTCCCTCTATCTGGTGGAATACGGTTTCATGATCATCATCGTCATGATGGCAAACGGCATGCTCAGACGTTTCGTGAAAATGCATCACTCCCTGGCCACAACCAACACCGAGCTGATGGCCGCCAATACAACTCTGAACGAGACTTACGAAATGCTCAAATGGGAAAAGGAGCTTCTCTCCGTCATCATGTATTCCATGGGGGACGGGATCATCGTATCGGACCGGACAGGGATGATACTCTTTGTCAACCGGATGGCGGAGGAGATCATCGGAGCTGTCGGATTCGTTGGGAGTACTCTGGATGACATGCTCCTTCTCAAGGATGAGATCCGGCAGGAGGAGATTCTGCCCTCCTCGCTGCTGGATTGCCGGGACAATCCCTGGAGATCCCGCTCTCTCACATGCAGGCTAGTTAGCCGTCACGGGTCGGAAAGGCTCGTGGCCATGGAGATCACGCCGCTGGCGGCGGGAGACGGAGAAACCGGGGACGTGGTCATCACTCTGAGCGACATCACCATAAAAAAAAGGGTGGAAACGGAACTCTTCATGTCCAGCCGC
>CALCJG010000387.1 GCA_937967705.1 uncultured Spirochaetia bacterium | reverse complement strand
CCGTTGACGGGCACCATGCCCTTGGTACGCACCTTCGTTATTTCACCCAGCCTGCTGCCCGTTCCGGCCGCCAGAACCACCGCTTTCATAGTTCCAGTAACTCCTTTATGCTGTTGATAGTCTTGATACCCGCGTCTACGCTCCGAAACTCCTCGGGGGTAAAAGTTCCGCAAAGCCCTATGAAGGGGACTTGGTTGGTCAGGGCCTTTTCCGCATCCTTGAGGGAATCCCCCACGAAGGTGAGCTCTTCCCGGTTCAGGCTGAATTCCTTCATAACGAATTCAAAGTGATCCCTTCCCTTCTCGAAACCCTCACGGAAACCCAGCACCACATCGAAATGGAGGTCCTCCCGCTCGACGAACCGGTCTATGAGTTCCTGAAAGTTGTTGGACGAGACTCCCGCCAGAAAACCCCTCCGGCGCAGCCCGTTGATGGTGAATTTCACATCCTCGGAAAAGTTCTGACTGAAAAATCCCGTCTTCTTCCGCTCTTCGAAGAGGCCGGCCTTTTCCGCGTTAGAGGGATCCCCGGGAAACATGATCTCCAGCTGCTGGAAGAAAGGAACGCCGGAGGTTTCAAGATACCGGCGCCGGGCCGTCTCGAAATCCACCTCCGGATGGTAGTCGCTGATCACTTTTCCGGCTATATCGGCAAAACCCTCCATGGTGTCCACAAGGGTTCCGTCAAAATCGAACAAATAGGCCTTGGTTTTCGTCACGTTCCGTCCTTATTCCGAACTGAATACCTCCCCGCGCCGGCAGAAATGCCGGACGCAGATCAGAGCTATCAGTTTGGAGAGTGAGAACACTGTGTCAAGAGGAATTTATGAGACCGCCGGTAAAGTTGGCGATTCTGCCCCCGCTAAATAGTTGACCTTTATCCCAAAAAGTGTTTCCCTGTTAAGGGCCCTCAGGGCCGCATTTTGACATGCAGGGTCATAATATGGCAGGCGAAAACGATCCCCAGCCCATCACCCTTACGGATGAGCTGGATCTTCATCATTTCCATCCCCGGGACGCCCGGATGCTGATCCATGAGTTTCTCGACGTAGCGCGGGAAAGGGGGTTCTATCGTGTACGGATCGTACACGGGCGGGGCCGTTCCGTGCTGAAGCGCCTTCTCTATGCAGAGCTGGAAAAGAGGCAAGACATCAAAAGCTTCCAGGACGACCAGGCAAACTGGGGGGCCACCATCGTCATCCTCGACCCCCCGTCAGAAATTTCATCCGACACACCCATACCGGAAAGATAGTGCTTGAAAAAAACGTTCTCCCTTAGTATTATATACCTGTTCTCCAAAGATGAAGAAAAACAGACTAAATCAATACATTTAAACCCAATGTAATCCTTTCATAAAAAATAAAGGAAAGAATTTCATTCCGGGGGGATAGGAATATCCCGAAGGAAATCGCAAGGAGGTAGCCCTTATGCGCACTTTCATCACCAGAGCAGTTCTGTTCCTCACCGCTTCGCTCTTCTTCACCGCATCCCTACAGCCCCTTCAGGCAGCCGGCTTTCCCACTGAGCCCACACTGCGTATCGAAACGGGCATGCACACCGCCATGATAAGGAGAATCGGGATCGACCGGAAGAACGACTACATCGTCACTTCCAGCGACGACAAGACCGTCAGGGTCTGGAACGCCCGTACCGGCGAACTGGAGCAGGTTTTACGCCCCCCGCATTCCCCCGATGCTGAGGGTAAACTCTATTCCGTGGCCATCTCCCCCGACGGGAAAACGGTGGTCTGCGGCGGATGGACCGGATGGAACTGGGACGGCTATCATTCCATTTATATCTTTGACCGGTCCACGGGAAAAATGACACGCCGCCTGACGGGGCACGAAAACGTGATCAACCACCTGGTCTATTCCCGGGACGGCAAATACCTGGCCGCCACCCTGGGAAGGAACAACGGGGTTCGTATTTATAAAACCTCGGACTACAGTCTGGTAAAAGCCGACCGAAGCTACGGCGGAGACAGCTACGGTGCCGATTTCGACAGCAAGGGGCGCCTGGTTACGGCCTCCTACGACGGTTTCATCCGCATATACGACAAAGGTTTCAACCTGATCGCCCAGAAACGGGGAATCAGCGGGCAGTATCCTTTCTCCGTGGCCATATCCCCCGACGGCTCCAAGGTGGCCGTGGGATACGACGATATCTACAAAGTGGACGTCCTGGACGGAAAAGACCTTAACTATCTCTTCACCCCTGACAGCACCGGCATCACCAAGGGGGACATGGCCGCCGTCTGCTGGTCTCTGGACGGCAAGAATCTCTACGCCGGGGGCAAGTACTGGAACAGCGTTCTCAATTCCTATGCCATCCGGAAATGGAGCGCGGAAGGGCGCGGCTCCTATGTGGATCTGCCGGGATCCAATGATACGGTCATGCAGATCGTACAGACCCGCTATCGGGGCATACTCTACTGCTCCTGTGACCCCTTATACGGGATCTACGATTCCAGCGATAAGCGCATACTCCTGAAGGAGGGGTATCTTGCGGATTTCCGCGATAATCAGGCTGGTTTCCGGGTATCCAGAGACGGCAAGACTGTCGAGTTTGCCTACGAGGTATGGGGAAAATCTCCCGCCCGCTTTTCCGTCACGCAGCGTTTTCTGGAGCTTAATCCCAAGGCCGATCCCGGGCTGGAATCGCCGGTTACCTCGAAGGGGGACATCTCCGTCACCCCCTGGAAAAATACGCCGAAGCCTCAGATCAACGGCAGGACACTGACCCTGGAGACCTATGAGATCGCCCGGAGCGCCGACATATCACCGGACAGCAGCAAGGTTCTTATCGGGGCCGACTGGCATCTCTATCTCTTCGACCGTGACGGCAACCAGATTTGGTCGATATCGGTTCCCGGCGCCGCCTGGGCCGTCAACATCACCGGCGACGGCAACATGGCCGTTGCCTGCTATTCCGACGGCACCATTCGCTGGTACCGTATGTCCGACGGGCAGGAGATGCTGGCCCTGTTTCCCCACAAGGACAAGAAGCGCTGGGTGATATGGTCTCCCAAGGGTTATTACGATTCCTCCCCGGGGGCAGACGAATTCATCGGATGGCACAAAAACAACAAAAAGGACAGCGAGGCGGACTTTTATCCCCTGGCCCGCTTCCGATCCACATTCTACCGGCCCGACGTCATCGAAAAGATCTTCCTCACGCTGAATGAAGACAGTGCCATCGACCTGGCCAACAAGGTTTCCGGCAGGAAGAAGGAAAAGGTGGACATAGAGAAGATGCTGCCGCCCGTAGTGCGGATCATCTCCCCTCTCGACGGAACCGAGGTGAGCGCGTCCCCGGTCAAGGTCAAGTTCATCATCCGCTCGGCATCGGGCCAGCCCATTACCGGGATCAAGGCCCTGATCGACGGCCGGCCCACAAACATTCCCCGCGGCATGAAGCTGGAAGCGTCCGGCAAGATCCGCGAGTTGAGCATCGACATCCCCAAAAAGGATTGCGAAGTCTCCATCATCGCGGAAAACAAGTTTGCTTCCAGCGAACCGGCCACTGTCAAGCTGAAGTGGAAAGGCAGGACCGACAGCGAGGAGTTCATAATCAAGCCCAAACTCTATGTCCTGGCCATCGGGGTAAGCAAATATAAGAACAAGGATCTGACCCTCAAATACGCCAGCAAGGACGCTACGGATTTCAGCAACGCCCTGAAGCGTCAGAAGGGAGGAATTTACCGCGATGTCGTGATCAAGCTCCTTGTGG
>CALCJG010000386.1 GCA_937967705.1 uncultured Spirochaetia bacterium | reverse complement strand
GTCCCCCGCTTTTTCCCTGCCGTAAACCTCCTCCAGGCGGGCCGTCCGCCCCGGTTCCGGCTTTCGCTCCGTCTCCGCGTAATGCTGGGCGTAGAGGAGCGCCGTCTGCTCCTCCTCCCGGGCAAAGCGTCCCTCCCCCAGGTCCTGGTTGAGCAGGGTCAGAACCTCCTCCCGGGGTACCCCGTTGTCGAAGGCCATCTCGGAGTGCACCCGCGCGCAGAGAACGCACTGATTGACCGCCGTTGTCGCCAGCATCAGCTTCTCTGCAAAGGCGCGGCTCAACCTTCGGGCCCGCATCATGGAGAAAAGGGAGGGAAGTGACCAGAGAAGGGTACCCAGATCCCTCAAGAAGGGTCCGGGCCTGTGCACCCGCTTCCGGAAAACGTTATTCATCGGCAGACCTCCTTACTTCTTTAATTCGACAACTATCGAAATTATATGCAAAAAAAGGTCATCTATCCCCGCTTTTCAGGGACAAGATCTGCTCAATCTCCCGGCGCGTCTCCTCGTTGATGCGCGCCACGAGGTACTTCCCCTTTCGCTCCGTGATGATGAGCTCCGCGTTGGCCAGCTCCTTGAGATGATGGGACACCGTGGGTGCCCCGATGCTCAGACAGCTCATGATGTCCGCTATGTAGCACTCCTCCTCCTCGGCCCGGAAGCCGGCTTCCTGTTTCCGGGCAATCTCCATATAGAGCTCCAGCCGGTTGGGATGGGAGAGGGCCTTGAGTATCTTTGCCAGTCGTTTGGTATCCATAAGTTTTACATTTCGATAATTATCGAAATTAACAACAGTCATCTTTTTCGTCAACCCCTTTCTTCATAAATTCCTTTTTTTTCTTGATACCGGGGGAACACGGATGCTATAAAGGGGGCAATACCAATTGAGAGGTTTACCCCATGCGACCTGCGGCACTGTTCCTCGCCCTTCTCTGTCTTTTTATCACTTCAGTGGCCGGCGGTAAGGACGCCCCCGCCATGGCGAAAAACCACCGGGTCCTGCTGGTATATCCCTTCACGGGAAGCGGGCTGGGGGATAAAAACTGGATTCCGGCGGGCATCACCGACGCCGTGCTGGCGGACCTGGGAGAGGTACCGGGGATATCCGTGATATCGGACAAGGAGCGCCATAACGCACTCCGGGAGATGGAGCTGATACAGGCGGGCTTCCTCAACGACCGAAACATGAAACGGCTGGGGGAACTCTCCGGGGCCGACCTGATCCTCACGGGAAGCTGCCAGATGCAGAATAAGGATCTGCGGGTCACCCTGAAGGTGATGGACGCCCGGACGGGCCGTCTCGTAAAGTCCCTCAAGCTGGACGGGTCCGCAGAGGACCTCTTTGCCCTGCAGGACCGGATCGTCCCGGAACTCCTTCCTCATCTCGGCGAGGGCGGCATCACGAAAGACGCCGTGATGAAGCTGACGGGGTCCCGGAAGGGAAAAACCGACCCGGACGCCTATGAGCTCTACGCCCGGGGCCGGGCCCTCCATGCCGTCGACCCCGCCGCTGCCCTAGCCTATTACCGTCAAGCGGTGGAAAAGGACAGCGGCTATTACCAGGCCCTGATGAAGGCCGGGGACACCTGCGAGGATCTGAGCCGTTACGGCGAGGCCCTGGAGTATTATTCAAAGGCCGCCAGGCTCCTCAGCAAATCCCGCACCGAGGACAGCAGCGCCCACGCCGTTCTCCTGAATAACCGGGGACTGACCTACATGCACAAGGGGGATTTCGGCAAGGCCCTGGCGGATTACGACAGGGCTCTTGCCATCCGGGAGCGCAACGGCACCAGCCGGACACTGGCCTTTGCCACGCTGCTCAACAACATCGGCACCGCCTACTGGACCAAAGGGGATTACGACCGGGGGATCGACTACTGCATGAAGGCCAAAAAACTCCGGGAGGAACTGGGAAACGTCCGCTCCGACGAATACGCCAAGGTCATCAACAACCTGGGGGTGATGCTCTGGAACAAGAAACGGTATGACGAGGCGGAGAGGAACTATCGCCAGGCCAAGGAAATCCGGGAAAAGCTGAAGCTTCAGCGGACCAACGGCTATGCCTCGGTGCTCATCAACCTGGGGGCCCTTGAGGGGAGCCGGGACAATTTCCGGGAGGCCCTGAAGTACTACCGGCAGGCCCAGGGGATAAGGGACAGGCTGAAACTGCAGAACAGCCGGGAATATGCGGGACTCCTCAACAACATGGGAGTAGCCCATGACGGCCTGAAGGAATACGGTAAAAGCCTCAAGTGCTATCAGCGCTCTAAAGAGATAAGGGACCGTCTGGGACTCAACCGTACGGCGAGCTATGCGGTGATGCTGCGTAACATGGCCATGGTCTACGGGAGGACCCGGAGGAGCTGCGAGGGCCTTCCCCTCATCCGGCAGGCCTGTGAAATACTGGAGGCGTTGGAACACCCCCGGCTTGCCTCCTACAGAAAAACCCTGAAGAGTTTCGAAAAGGCCTGCAGCCGCTGAGTCCTGGAAAGCCTATTTGACGAGCTTGACGTTCAATTTCTCCCTAAGCTTTTCCCCGTCGATGGAGCCCTTGATGATATAGCCGTCTATCCCCGCCTTGATGGCGTCGTCCACCGTCTCCCGGGAATCCTTGGTGGTATGCATAAAGATAACGGCCCGGGAACCGCTCTGGCTTTTCTCGAACTGGCGGATGATTCGAAGGGCCTCGATTCCTCCCATCTCCGGCATCTCCACATCGAGGATGACCGCTGAGGGCCTGACAGCCTTGAAAATCTCGACAGCTTCCCTCCCTCCTCCCGCCTCAAAGATGTGGTAGCGGGATTTCACCTTGCGCCTCCCCACGGTTACCTGGAACTCCTCCTCCAGGAAGGAACGAAGGATGTCCCGGTGCAGCTTGGAATCGTCCACGATCAGCACTTTGCTTGGGAAAGCCGCGCGGGCCCTTTCCAGGAGGGTATTCTCGAAGCCGTATTCCTTCCGAACATAGTCCAGGGCTCCCGCCTCCAGGGCCCGCTTGACGATGTGAACCTCGCCGTGGGCCGAGAGGAAGAGGGCTTTGGTTTCGGGAACGCTGCCAAGGGCGTCGGGCCTTCCGATCAGGGTCTCCAGGGTGCTTATACCCTCATAGGTATCCCCCCCCATCGAGATATCGAAAATACACAGGTCGTACATCATACCCTTCTTGTTCATGATACGGCATTTTTCCAGGGCGGTCTTCCCGTTGTCCGCCTGGCAGATGCGGACTCCTTCCTGATGAAAGGCCTCCGCGACGATGGAACGGGTCAGGGCATTGTCATCGGCGATAAGCACCTTGGGGGGAAGCAGGTTCATCAGTGCGGGAACGATCTCCTGCTGAAGCCTTTCCCGGGCAACGTATCCCGCGACACCGACAGGATAGAAGTACCGGTTCATCCTCTCCATATCCGGCATCTTCCCTTCCGGCTCATCCCCGGTTTTGCCCCCGTCCTCGGTCACGGCCATGAGTATGCGCGGGTGATCGTAATTGACCGCTATCTCCTTGACCCAGCGGGCGCTGTTGGGCAGCTCGATGTCGACGATCAGGGCGTCCACAGCGAGCTGGCGGGTCCGGTGATTGTCCATGAGCAGCGTGGCCTTTTCACCGTTCTCCGCAGGGACAAAACGGAATTCCGCCGGGTCCAGCCATTCGAGAAGGCGCATTAAAACCGAATCCGGGGGACAGGCCAGTATGATTCGATAGGGGTCCGCGGTGTAGGATTCGCCGGCGGGCGGGACATTTCCAGTAGGCATGATCGACCTCCCCAGTTACATAAAAAGATAATAGACCAGAACAGCAGCGGCAAGCAGCAGAGCCAGGAGGGGCCCATAAATCCTCCGTCTCCGCTTCATCAGGTTCAGATGGAAGTACGCCTCTCCGGATTCCGTAAAGGGATATCCCCCCAGGTAATAGAGGTTGTTGATCTCACCGAAGGTCCTCTTGATATAGAATGCCTCGGGATTGAGATAACCGATATCCAGGAGCTCCAGGAGGATCATCATGTCCCCTCCCAGGGTAATGTCCTTGCGCCCCCCGGGATCATCGTTTTTCAGCCCCAGAAGGCGGTTCATGGCGGGAAAGTAGAGTTCCCGGTGTTTCTGCATCTCCCGCAGTTCCTGTTTGAAGTTCATCGCTCCCCCTGCATCCGGTTTCCATCCCTCATCCGCATCACCCCCCGGACCGCAACACGGAGTCCTCCCATATTCCCCGGAGCTCCCGGCGCCAGCGGGGATGGCTGAAGGCCTTTCCCCTCCAGAGGGTCCCCTCCTCCACCCCGGCGGCGAGGATCTGCCAGGCCGCCGGATAATCGAATTCCCGCCAGAGGGTCCCGGCCTTGAAAAGGTATTCGGGATTCCCCAGATCCAGCAGCCTCCTGAGTCCCCGGGCATAATCGAACTCCCGCCAGTGGGCCCCGGCGTAGAAGAGGAACTCGGCGCTACCCAGCTCCAGCAGCAGGTCCATCCCCAGGGGGAAGTTGAAGGTCCTCCATTCCTTGCCGGCATAGTAGACATGCCGAGCCGAGGCAAGCTCCCGGAAGATCCTTACGGCCCGGTCATAGTCGAAGACCTTCCAGAACCGGCCCGCCTTGTAGAGGCATTCCGCGTCCCTCAGGGCGATGAGGGCCTCCATGCCCCGGGTATAATCGAACTCCCGCCAGAAGATACCCGCCCGGTGTATGAATTCGGGAGATTTCAGATCGATAAGGCGCTCAAGCCCCTTGGTGTAATCGAAGGAGGGCCAATCCCTGCCGGCCTGAAAGATGTATTCGGGATCGGACAGGTCGAGGATGGCCTTAACACCGGTACCGTAGTCAAAAGCGCCCCCCTCGCGTCCCGCCGCCCAGAGGCTTCGGGGATCGCGCAGAACAGGAGACTCCCCGCTGTCGAAGGATGCATCCATATACCCGCATCCTATCAGACCGGAGGGAAGATGTCAATCAGTTTACCACTACCCAACGCCCAGGGGACAGAAAGCAGCATCGGGAAGATTTCCCCTTCAGGACATCATGGGCGATATTATTCTCTTTTTTCGATTTTCTTGTTGCAATTCTTCAGGATATGGCCATAGTCCCCGGAAACTATAATTAATCAGGGAAGTGACCTTGGCAAAGATAGAACCCTCACCCAAAAACAGTGAATTGACCGCCACTCTGCGGGAGCGGCTGAGCTTCCGCCTTTTCCGGACAAAGGACGCCCCCCTCTGGAGCCAGGAGAGCCGGCGCATCGTCGTTATCGGAAGCGGCATAGGAGGCATGGCCTCGGCGGCCCTCTTTGCCAGGCTGGGTCATCAGGTGCATGTTCTGGAAAGCAATCCGGAACTCATCGGCGGGCATGCCCGCTGGCTCACCTTCGGAGGCATCAATTTCTCCATGGGGCCCCAGTATGTCTGGGAATTCGGCGAAGGCGAGCTGGGAAACCGTTTCCTCCGCTTCCTGGGGCTGGAGGAGAACAATCCCTTCGCCCTTATGCAGACCGACGGGTTCGAGCGGGTCTTCATCGGCCATAATGAGGAGCGGGAGGATTCCTATCACCTGAACTTCCGCATACCCCTGGGGCTGGAGCGCTTTCAAAGCCGTCTAACGGCCCTCTTCCCCGAGGAGAAGGATAAGCTGGACAATCTATTCCAGGACATGATCGGGATCTATACCGCCTATAAATCCTTCTTCAGCGACCACTCCCTCTCCGAGGGGAGGATTTATCTCGCCACGAAATTTCTCCTGACCGGCGAGGCGTCCTTCTCCCTTAAACTGAAACTGGGCCAGACCCTCTTCCTCACCCTCAGGGAATGGTTCGACCAATACGGCATCAGCAGTCTTCCCCGCCGCATACTCTATGCCCATGGGGGAATATTTGCCGAATCCGAATCCGAGATGTCGGCCATCGCCTTTATCGTCGGAACAGGCAATTATCACCGGGGGGCGCGCTACCCCGTCAGGGGTTTCCACCATCTCTTCGAGTCCATGGCAAACCTCATACGCGAGAAGGGAGGAACGGTGGAAACCGGCAAGCGGGTGACCTCGCTCGTAACCAAGGATGACCTGGTGCAGAAGGCCCTCTGCGAGGACGGCAGCGAGTATCCCTGCGATTTCGTCTTCAGCGACATATCCCCCCGTTTGACCTACCGCCTTCTGGGAAAGGAGAGGACCGCCTTCGACTATACCCCTTCTCACTGCATCCCCACCCTCTGCATCGCCTTCCGCAAAGGGATCGAGGCCATGAAGGACATGAAAGGCCGCAACTTCTGGTGGCAGGACGGCAACGAGGTGAATTACGACGATCCCGACGTAACCGCCCCGCCGCGGATGCTCTACATCGGATCCCCCACCGCCAACGGCCAAAGCGGGCTGGACGGCGATGGCAAGGACGCCCTGGTGGTTTTCTGCGCGGGCAACTACCGCCAGGAGAAGGAGATTTACGACCGTGGCCCCGAGGCGGTCCGGATTTTCAAGGAAAAACTGGCAGGGGATGTGGTGGATATCCTGGACAGGAACGTCTTTCCGGGACTGAAAGAAAGGCTGCTCTTTGCCGAGGTCGTCAGTTCCCTCGACATCGAGGAAGCCACCGGGGGTGAGATGGGGAACGCCTACGGCCGGCGGATGAATGTGAAGGAAGTGCTCAAAGGCCCCGTGGAGGAAGACGACGCTCCCCGAAATCTTTTCAACGTGTCCGCCACCAAGAACTCACCGGGGATCGCCGGGGGTATTTCCACCGCCGCGACCCTGGCCGAAGAACTGACAGGCATGAAAATCTAAAGATTCTCAGGAGAGCCGGGCCTTGTCCACCGGGCCGTCCCCGGCCCTTTTGCCTTTCCTCTGCCTCTTTTGCAGGTACATCTCACTGTCCCCCCGGAGGAGCATCTCCTCCAGGGAGGGATTTTCCTGCGGATCGTAGAGGGCTATTCCCACACTCATGGACAGATCAGAACAGCGCTCCCCCGTCCCCTCGTTGTGCCGGGTTATGAGTTTTTCCAGCCTTTCCAGAAGGGCTCTGGCGTTGTCCTCCCCATCGACGGGAAAGATTACGAATTCATCACCGCCGATTCGGGCAATCAGATCGGTGCTGCGGCAGCACATACGGAAAATCTCCGCGGCCTCAATGAGCAGCCTGTCTCCCTCATCATGGCCGAAAGAATCATTTATCTGTTTCAGGTTATCCAGATCGATGTAGAGAAGGGAGGCCTTACAGCCTTTCCGTTTGACGGATCTCAGTTCGTGTTCGGCCAGGGTCATGAATCCTCTCCGGTTGAGGAGACCCGTCAGCTCATCGGTAAGAGACAGGTGCCGCAGTTCATCCTCCAGTTTTTTTCTCTGGGTGATGTCATCGAAAACGGTACTGAAATACCCCGCGGCGGGGCTGTAGGCCAGGACGGAATACCAGCGGTTCAGCTCCCGGGAATACTGCTCGAAACGGAGAGTCTCGCCCTGCAAGGCCACTCTTCCGTACACCTCGATCCAGTTGAAATCGGATTGCGTGATCCCCGGAAGGACCTCGGTGACCCTTTTGCCGACAATATCCTCCCTCACCAGACCGGTCATCTGCAGGAAGGCCTCATTGACCTCGAGAAAGACATAATCCACCGGGCACCCCCCATCGTCGGTGATGATGTGGTGGTAGGCGAAACCGTTAAGCATGCTCTCGAAGAGCAGACGGTACTTGGTCTCGCTTTCCCGCAGGGCCTTCTCGGTTTGTACACGCTGAGCGAGCTCGTCCCGGAGGTCCCGGTTGAGCCCCGAGATTCGGGACCGGGAGCGGTTCATGTAGAGCATTGCCGCATAGAAGAAGAGCACCAGAAGGGAGATGAGACCGGCAACGGCCATGGCGAAGAGGCGATAGGTGCGCATGCCCTGATTCCAGCGTCGGGCGTCAATATCCATACCGATCATGGCGACGACTCTTCCCGTCCCGGTCTCGACCAGCGGAGCCAGGCCGCTTACCCAGTTGCCCCAGCGATCCTGCAGGGGACCCTCCACGAGGGGTTTCCCACTCCGGAAACTGTCAATAAGCTGGGGGGATGCCTCCTTGTAGACATCCCCAGGGGCGGAGTAATCCCGGGAATTCCGGGGCTCCCCGTCCGCAAGGAAGATCACCCTGCCATCCTTATAAGCCATGAGATAGAGGAAACGGGCATCAGGATTAAGCATCTTGATGGACCGCAGCCTTTCCCTGATTCTTTCATGGGCAGCCGTGCCTTCATCCCTTTTATCCCCTCTCAAACCGGCCAGATCGGAGGGAGGGAGGGCAGCGGAAACGGACATGATGCGGTTGATCAGATGGATACGTTCGTATCCCTCCCCGTAGTCCGTCATGAAACTGACGAACAGCCATCCTGCAGCGAGGAGGATACAAAAGAGCGTCAGGGGGCCGGCAACCCGCGCCCAGGGGGAGGAGAGAAACGCCCTGCAGCGGGATTTAACAGAGCCCTCGGAGAGGTTCCCGGGGACATCACCCCCGCGGGAACCGGATACCGGTCTTCGAAGCATCCGCACAATCCCCCGATCTACTGAGGATCGATCTGATACCGTATCCGGTTACTTTTAAACAGGGTTAAAAAGAAATAAAGCGGGGACCGGTCCTGGGTAATATGCTTTTTCGTAACCGGCACACTGGTCCAGAGAAGAACCCGCTCAACATAGATGAGGCTCTTCTTCGTCACTCCCCCGGTTTTTGTGGTCATGTTGAGTTTGGTCGTGTACCCCGTCATGCGGGCTATCATACGCTTGCCTTTGTTGTCCACCATATCCAGATTAATGTCGCCCCGGACGGGTTTCTTCATATAAGTTGTTATGACAAGCCAGCATTGCCCTTCCTGGTAGTTTTGCTTTTTAAGAAAAGCCAGCTGTTTATTCTTCTCAGCCTCGGATAGGCCTTTATCCTGTGTGATAATGATTGTCTGATTTTGGATCTCCTTATAGTATTCCCTGGACTGCATGGGAATAACAGTGAAATGAAAGGCCCCCAGTTTATCCTTTATCTGTTTGTCATCCCACGTCCTCTCCGTCTGTTTGACGAGAGGGATAGACGAGGTACAGCCTATTAGAACGGCCCCTGCAAGAGCCAACGACATAACCATAAACCGCATATCAAACCTCCTTATAATCGGACCGCCTGTTCTCTATCAGAACCTCAGATCAGAAAAAAGTCAAGGTATTATTCAAAGACAGGATAGGTTCATTAAATACGGCTTGACAGAACCAGGGAGTTGACTATCAATTATAATAATCCATTATAACGAACGGTACGCCATGAACGAAGACAAATCCGCCTTGTTCGGGGAACGGGACCAGGAACTCCTCTTTAAGGCCTTTGCGCATTTTGCCGCACGGACCACGAAGAAAAGCATCAACATCATCATCGGGATGATTCGGCTCTGCATCCAGGAGGTCATTGCCTCCTCGAACATGAGCATACCCGAAACGAAGAAGCTCGATGAGATCGGAAGAGCACACGTCTGAACTCCAGTCACGAGTGGATATCTC
>CALCJG010000385.1 GCA_937967705.1 uncultured Spirochaetia bacterium | reverse complement strand
CCAACGAAGAGCATGGTAAAGAGTATGGGAATGAAGATGATGGCGGTACCAAAATCCGGCTGCATGAAAATAATCAGCATGGGTATCATGGTCAGCACTGCGGGGATGATCAGTTCCCTGAAATGCTGGATGTCCCTCTCCCGTACTTCCAGGTATTTCCCCAGGATGATAACCAGTCCCAGCTTCATAAATTCCGATGGCTGTATGGAGAAAAAGCCCAGATTGAGCCAGGCTCTGGTATTCCGTATCGGTGAGCCGAAAATTGTTGTAATGACGAGGATTACCAGGAGCACCGAATAGATGTGCATGGAGTAGTCGCCCAGAATGTTGTAATTTATAAGGGTGATGGCCAGCATGAGGACGAACCCGACGATGAACCAGATCAGCTGTTTCTTGTAAAGACCGTTGTTAACCTTGTCAATGGGGTCGAAACCGGTGCTGTAAATCGTAAGAATTCCGATGAAGACGGTCAGTATGACTGCGAAAACCAGAAGATAATCTATCTTATATATTTCATTTTTGCCCAGCATTAAAATACCCCAGAGAAATCATTTTGGAATAGATTTTTTCGGCCACAGGAACGGCTCCCACAGCGCCCCCCAGTCCGTATTCGACGAAAACAAGAACCACAACGGCTTGCTCCGCAGGTCCCTCAAAAGGTGCGTAACCGATATACCATCCGTGCTGAGAGAAATCCTCTTTTCTCTTTGACCGGGTCTGGGCAGTTCCTGTCTTGCCCACGATGGGAATTTTCAAACGGTTCAGCTGGGAAGAGGTGCCTCCCCCCTTGACGGAGAGGCGCATGCCCTCCTTGATGATGTTTATAGTATTGGGGGAGAGCGGCAGCTCCCTCTGCTTGACGGGAGAAAACTTTCGGATTACCTTCCTGTTATCCGGTGTAAGAATCTCCTTGATCAGCTGGGGCTTGTAGATGACCCCGTCATTTACGAGGGCACAGGCGATGTTTGTAAGACCGATAGGCGTAACCAGCATGAAACCCTGTCCGATGGAGAGGTTGACGGTATCGCCGTCGTACCAGGACTGGCCGAAGGTTCTCAGCTTCCATTTCTTGGATGGGATAAATCCTGAAATCTCCCCTGGGATATCCAGGCCTGTTTTTTCTCCTAAACCCAGGTAGTCGGCGTATTTCAGGATAACCGTGGGCCCTATTTTGTGGCCCAGGTTGTAAAAATAAACACTGCAGGATCTGGCTATGGCCCAGTAGAGATTCAGATTCCCATGAACTTTGTAGTCATAGAAATCCTTGTCTATAAATCCTTTGAGGGTAAATTTTCCTGAGCAGTAGATGTTCTTCAGGGGATCCCATTTCTCCTCCTCTAGAGCAGCTATGGCCGTTACCAGCTTGAAAGTGGATGCCGGGGGGTACCGGGACTGTATGGCTCTGTTGATGAAAGGTTTCTCATTGTCTTCCATGAGTTCGGTAATGGCATCGGTGTTGTCCTTTGATATGATTTCGTTGGGATCAAAATCAGGTTTGCTCACCATGGCCAGAACCTCACCTGTACGGGCCTTGATGACTATGGCGGTACCCTTCTTCTTTTCCATGGCTTCGTAAGCGGCTTTCTGTACCTCGTAATCGATGGTGAGGATAAAATTGTTGCCTGCCACGGGCTCCAGTCCGATCTCCTCCCCCTCGGTTCTCTTCCTCACGTCGACGATACGCCGGATGTAGCCGTCCACTCCCCTCAGGAGATGATCGTATTCCTTTTCGATTCCGGCCTTTCCTATCTTCTGATAGTGACGGTAGCCCTTGTTTTTTAGCTTCTGATACTCCTCTTTGCTGATGACGCCGATATACCCCACTACGTGGGCAAACATATTGCCGTGACTGTAGACTCTCACCGAAGCGTCCTCCCAGTCGATGTGCGGAAATTTATCCTGATGAGAGGCAATCTTTATTATGGTATCAAAGGATACGTCTTCCTTAAGGATGACCCTTTCCCAGCGATTCCTCTCCTTGACGTCCTTTTTGATCTGCTCGAAGGGAATCTTTATCAGCCTGGAAAGGAGGGATATGGTTTTGGTGAATTCCGCTTCGTCCTTGAAATTAGCCGGGATTGTGGTGATGTTGAAGGAGGGCCGGTTGGAAATGATCGTTACATTCCTCTTTCCTAATACGAAGTTCCGGTCATACATCTCCCCGCGGGCGGCGGGTATGGGGATATTGTTTTCCATGTTCATCCGGGACTTTTCCTGGTATTCTTTTCCCTGAATGATCTGCAGGTTTACCAACTGAAGGAAGAGTATGGTAAAGATGAGGGCTGTCAGACCGAAAACAAAATACATCCGCAGCCTGAATGCCTCCAACATCCTGGTCTTGAGGGACGCCTGAAGCATGGTTTAATGTCCCTCCCTTTGCAGTTCCTTTTCGAAGATTTTATCAAAGAGGAAAAACAGGGGGGATGCGATAACGGCATTGTAGAAGGATTCCGGCAGTATGATCCCGGCAATAGCCGACAGTGTTGCTTCATGGAAAAGAAAGCTGAGCAGGAGCGTCATTATGCCCTTGGCCAGCGATGCGAGAAAAATCAGAAGGGATATGGTAAAAATGCTTTCCTTGAACATCGCCCTACCGAACATGCCGGAGATAGATCGGAAGAGCGTCGTGTAGGGAAAGAGTGTAGATCTCGGTGG
>CALCJG010000384.1 GCA_937967705.1 uncultured Spirochaetia bacterium | reverse complement strand
CTGGAGTTCAGACGTGTGCTCTTCCGATCTAACTTGGCCCCTACTTTATCCGCTTCGGAATTTACAGGATAGATCTGCTCGACGGCGATCTGCTCTGCAAGATCCAGGGTCGCCTCGAAGGTATCCTTGTCGAAATCAGCGTATTTGGGGTATTGCGTAAGATTCTGTATTTCCAGAAGTTCAAACAGGACAAAACGGCTGTCTCTTGTATCGACTAGTGGGTTAAGAGCCATAAAAACCTCCCAGTTGAATTAATTTTTTAATGAGAACATTTAATATTTATTAAATATTAATTATTCCTCTACAGTCCAAAGGGCTTTAGAGTGATATTATCACCTCATATCAGGGCGGGAATTTGTCAACGAGGATTTTTGGGGAAATGGGAATAAAAAAAGCCGGCGCCTGGGCGCCGGCTTTTGATTGTATACGATGAAGATTACTCGAGAGGAGCACCGGTGAAGGCGGAATCGGAAGCCTTGATGACAGCGGCTTCTCCCTCGAGGATGGCGTCGATTTTCCCGAAATATTTGGGGAACTCGGCACCGAGATAGAACTGGGCGGAAAGGACGCGGCCGTTGTAGTAAGCTGCTTCAGCGTTGTCGTTGAGGAGAGCTTCCCGCTCTTCGCCCTTCTTGTCGCCGATGAGGGCTTTCATCTTAGGCTGCGCGATGGTCAGCGCCCACAGATGCGCCCAGGCGATGGACATCATGAACATGGCCTGCTGCAGAGGAGTGGCGTTCATGAACAGGTGCAGGAACTTGCCCTGTCCCATCTGGGCTTTCATCATCTCGATGACTTCGTCCAGTTTGACCATTCCCTTTTCTACCAGGGCAATGTACTTGTCGTCTACGATGCCCTTGGCTTTGGCGGCGGTATCGGCCACTCTCTTCTTCCATACCTGATAGTTGTACTGCTCGGGGTTCATGAGGATCTTCCTCATGGTGAGGTCCATGGACTGGATACCGTTGGTCCCTTCGTAGATCGCGGTGATCTTGGCGTCGCGGACGAGCTGCTCAACGGGGTAGTCGGAGCAGAAGCCATATCCGCCGTAAACCTGAACTGCTTCAGAGGCAACCAGGAAGGACATGTCAGTGTTTCCGGCCTTACAGATGGGGATAAGCACTTCGGCAAGGGCGTTGGCTTCCTTCTTGGCGTCTCCCTCTTCCACCTCGGAGAGGTTGATGCTGTGGGCCAGGTAGTAGGAAAGCGTTCTCATGCCTTCCACGTAGCCCTTCATCCAGAGCAGCATTCTCTTGACGTCAGGATGGTTGATGATGGATACAGAGGGGGCTTCGGGATTGAGCATCTGGGTTACATGGGCGCCCTGGAGCCTGTTCCGGGCATAGGTAACGGCGTGCATGTAAGCGGAGCTGGCGATGGAGAGACCCTGCATGCCGACACCGAGACGGGCTTCGTTCATCATCTGGAACATGATTTTCATACCCTTTCTCTCTTCGCCCAGGAGCCAGCCTTTGCATTTCCCGTTTTCGCCGAAGGAGAGCGTACAGGTGGCGGAACCCTTGATGCCCATCTTGTGCTCGATACCGGCGCAGGTCACGTCATTGAACTCGCCGAGAGAACCGTCGGCATTGACCAGGAATTTGGGTACCAGGAAGATGGAGATACCCTTGGTTCCCTTGGGGTCGCCTTCGATGCGGGCAAGAACGGGATGGATCATGTTCTTGTAATAGTCGTTGTCGCCGGAGGAGATGAAAATCTTCTGTCCGGTGATCTTGTAGGTGCCGTCAGCCTGTTTAACGGCCTTGGTCTTCAGGGCTCCTACGTCAGAACCGGCATCGGGCTCGGTGAGACACATGGTGCCGCCCCACTCGCCGGTCATCATCTTGGGAATGTACATATCCTTCTGCTCCTGGGTGCCGAAGTTTTTGAGGAGCAGCATGGCGCCGTGGGAAAGGCCGGGGTACATCAACAGCGGAACGCTTCCGCAGCAGAAATAGTCGTTGCAGGAGAGGCCGATGGCGTAAGGCATGCCCATGCCGCCGATCTCCGGATCGTCGGCAACGCCGATGAAACCCGCTTCATAAAAAGCCTTGATGGGGGCCTTGTATACTTCGGGAATCTTTACTTCCTTCGTGTCGGGATTGTAGTGGCAACCTTCTTTGTCGCCGGGGGCGCTGGCGGGGTAGATCTGCTCGACGGCGATCTGCTCGGCCAGATCCAGGGTGGCTTCCATAGTGTCCCTGTCGAAATCCGCATAATGATGATACTTGGACATTTTATCGACTTCCAGCATTTCAAAAAGAACAAACCTTACGTCCCTAGAGTCTGCCAACTTATTTAAAGCCATAAAAACCTCCTATAGGTTACTGAGTGATGTAAAATATACTCAAAATATGTAAGCCGGTCAGAAATATGCTCTCGGCTGACAGAATAGCGGAGAGAATACCCCTTATTCATAAGCTAAATTTGTACCGTTTTCTGTCAACGAGGATTCAGTTGCTTTTGTGGTAATTTTTCGTTTTTTTGTCATCAAACAAAGCCTGTCAGAAATTAGTGATTAATTCTGTATCAGGCGGAGCGGAGGGGGCGGTTCTATTGGTGAAGAGGAGGGGGTGATGCGACATAAAAGGGCAAAGGCCTTCCCTGATAATCAAAAATGACCGCTTCCGAAGAGCTCCAGGGACTGATTGAGAATGCGGTCCCCCTCAAACTGGCGGAGATAGCGCAGAGAAAGATAGATTCCCTCCCGGACCCAGGCGGTTTTGGCTACTATTATGTGCGAGGTCTCCTCCACCCGGGTGCCGGGGGCGCTGGCGGACTGGAGCGGGAGGAGGGGGGAGTAAACAGCGTTGCCCTCGGAGATGAGGCCGCGGGCATAAACCAGCTGCTGGGTGAGGCAGCGAAACAGTCGGAGAGAGAGCCCCCCGAGAT
>CALCJG010000383.1 GCA_937967705.1 uncultured Spirochaetia bacterium | reverse complement strand
CCGAAGCCCCGCTCTCTCAACGTAGAGACCTCATCCACAAAACCGGCCTCCATCATGGAAACAACGCGGTGATCAATGACACCCCTCAGCTCTTCCCGGTCCCGTTCAAGACCTATATAGAGAGTGCTTTCGGAGTCGTACCCCCTTTTGGTGCCGTAAAAACCGCTTATCGGCTTTCCCAGGCACCGGAAGACCTCAAGACCCCGGAGTATGCGCTGCCTGTCATGGGGATGGATACGGGATGCAAAGACCGGATCGCATACTGACAATTCCCTGTACAACTCATCAATACCGTTTTTTTCAAGATCAGCCTGAATCAGGGCCTTAACCTCCGGATCAATATCAGGTATATCCGACAATCCCTGAAAGAATGAATCCAGATAGAGCCCCGTTCCCCCGACAATAAGGGGTATTTTCCCTTTACCACGGATTTCATCACAGGCTTTCAGGGCCTCCCGGCAGAACTCCCCCGCGGTAAAGGAATAGTCAGGATCTACTATATCAATCAGATGGTGTACTACACTCTTTTGCTCTTCAAGGCTCGGTTTACCGCTTCCCACATCCAGGTAACGATAAACCTGCACTGAATCCGCCGACACTATTTCATACAATTCCCCCGCAATCTGCAGGGCTAAAGCGGATTTACCTACTCCCGTAGGTCCTGCAATAACAACAGCCTTGATAGATATCCGCTCCTTTTATCTAATCCTGATCGCTCTCTTTATATTCGTACTTTACTTTATCGTTAAGAATGAGGTTCAATATATTCGGTACGACCTTCCAGCTCTCATCATCCTCCGGGTAATCAGCCATATTACCTATTTTATCAACAGCCAGCATGGCAGCCCTGGTAAAGATATACCGATTCTTATCCATGGCCATCAGCTTATGTAATGGAATAATCGCCACTTCTACCTCCCAAATAATTCATCAATATTGATCCAGTCCTTATTTCTGCGACACATCTCAGCGCGGATTATTGCCTTGAATTCAAGGCAGGTCTCATCAAGAGAGTCATTTATAATAATATAATCATATTTTTTATACTCTTTCAATTCTTTTACAGCGTTTTCAAGACGAAACCGGATCTGCTCTTCCGATTCCGTTCTCCTGTTCATCAATCTGGCCTTCAATACGTCAAATGAGGGGGGGATTATGAAAATTGAAACCGCATGGGACATCTTTTTCCGCAGGTTTCTCGCTCCCTGTATATCCACGTCGAATATGGGGATTTTCTTCAGCTTCTTTATCCTGTCAATCTCTTTTTTTTCCGTACCATAATAGTTGCCGTGTACAATGGCCCATTCCAAAAAATCCTGCTTTTCCACCCTCTCTTTAAATTCCTCAGGGGTTACAAAATAGTAGTTCTTTCCCTCCTCCTCTCCCGATCTTATGTGACGGGAAGTAGTGGAAACTGCAAAGGCGTATTTTCGATTACCCTCATCCTCGGACATTATTTTCTGAATGACCGTGCTTTTCCCCGTTCCAGAGGGGGCAGATACAATAATAGGTAAATCCTCATCTTTATTCTTCAGAAGATTCATTGTTCAATCGATTGGAGATGGTTTCAGGATTCATGGCCGAGAGAACGACATGGCTGCTGTCCATGATGATTATGGCTCGGGTCTTTCTTCCGTGTGTTGCATCAATGAGAAGATTATTCTCCTTCGCCTCTTCCCGGATTCGTTTACCGGAAGCGGAAACGGGAGTAATCACCGCAATTACCCTCTCCGCCACAACCGCGTTTCCAAAACCGATATTAATCAGAGTGGTTTTCATAGATATCCCTGTTTAGATAATATTCCGACAGTGTTCCCTTATCTTGTCAATTTGATTTTTCATATCAACCACGAGATGAGATATCCTGGAATTATTGCTCTTCGAAGCGATCGTATTGATCTCCCGAAACATCTCCTGAGCAAGAAAATCAAGCTGCTTACCCAACTGACCCTGTTCCTCCAGCACAGAACGGAACTTTTTCAAATGATCATCCAGCCTGACCTTTTCCTCGTTTGTATCTAGTTTATCCGCCAGCAGAGCCACTTCGGTATATAACCGCTGATCATCCACCCTGCTCTCCGCAATGGCCTCGATGTTTTTCTTCAATCTCTCATAGATTTTAGAGGCGTTATCTACAGTGATTTTTTTGATTTCCGCCAGATTCTTATTGATGATCCCCAGTGATTTCAGAAGATCCTTTTTAATCGCCACACCTTCCTTGACGCGCATCTTATGCGTTTTCTCGATGACCATATCCAGGGATTTATAGATCTCCGTGCGGGATTTGTCAGAAAGATGAGTTCGTTCGCGATGCGAAACTCCGTCCATGGATAACAGGGTTCCCAGATTAAAGGAATTTACAAGACCCAGTTCCTTTTCAATGTTTCTGAGTTCCATATAATACTTACCGATAAGCATGCGATCCAGGTTTACCGCCCTGGCCTCGACCCAGTCGAATACATCAATATTCAGTTCTACTTTACCCCGCTCGAAGCGGTTTTTTAAAATCGCTTCGATATTTACTTCCTCTTCCTTGAGGATTTTGGGTATGTTGGTATATATTTCCAGGTATCGCGAATTGAGGGATTTGATTGATACTGAATAGGAAAACTGGTCTGTTCTCTTCTCCAGAAAGGCATAGCCTGTCATACTTTCCATCGTATTATTCCTAAAATATTTTCTCCTCTCTTCCCAGTGATTTTACCTTGACCTGACCGTTCTCTGTGTAAAAATCGATGGTTCTGCCGTAATCACCGCCTACATCTTCGCCGAGAATTTTTATTCCCATACTTTCAAGAATTTCACGCACCTTTTTGATGTTGTTCAGGCCGATCTCACTCATCATGCTGTTCGCGGACATCTTGAACATCGCCGCACCCCCGGAAATCTTAG
>CALCJG010000382.1 GCA_937967705.1 uncultured Spirochaetia bacterium | reverse complement strand
GAGATATCCACTCGTGACTGGAGTTCAGACGTGTGCTCTTCCGATCTATGACATGAAAAGCGCCTATCTGGCGATGGGCTTTCTCCACGCCCAGGACAGACTCCTCCTGATCGAATACTTCCGGGCACTGGCGCTGGGACGTCTGGCGGAACTCATCGGACCTGAAGGTCTCGAAATGGACAAGATCACCCGCCTGTTGGCCTTTGAAAAAAACGCTTCGGACCTCTTCAAAGAACTGGATACCCCCTCCCGCGAAAATCTGACCGCCTACATCAAGGGTATCAATCTCTACCGCCACAAGGGCGCCAGAGAGATCATCCACCTCTACAACATACTCGACGAAGACTGGACCGAGAAGGACACCCTGGCCCTTCTGCTGCTCTTCGAATGGTCGGATTACTTTTTTGCAAACAAGAGACAGGTTTTTATCATTCCCTCTGATTCCTACAGCAAGCTCCTGGAAGACCTCCTGCCGGAGGACATGATCTCCGTATACAGAAATTCCGATAAGAACAACATCCGCCTGATCAAGCATATCAAGGCAACCGTAAAGAAATTTCTCGTTCCGTCAAGGGAGGGCTTTGCTTTCCACATTCCCGGGGAAAACACCAAAAACGGTCAGTACATGTCAGGCCTGGGAATGGACAGCAGCCTAATGCTTTTTCCCCTGGCCTATCCAGCGGTCATAATAATCCCAAAACAAACCCTGCATGCCTTCACACTCGCGGGGCAGCCCTTTATCTTTGCAGGAAAGACCGCCGCTCTCACCTTCGCAGGTTTTAATCTCTCCTGCGACGTACAGGACTACGTCCTGGAAAAAACGAGGACGGAGAAAGGAAAATTCCAATACTATCGGGGCTCGTGGAAAGATGTAAAACAGGAAAAGCTGACCTTCTGGACACGAAAAAGCAGGACCCCCGGCGATGAGACGGGCATTACTGTCAGAAGAGCGGATTCCTCTCCTGTCATCAGTGACGTTGCCGGAAACAAGTTCAAGACCGATGTGATTTCTTTGCAATACCTGACGCCCGGCAAGGGATATGTAAGGACACTCTTCAACCTGCCGCTGGCGGATACTATCCGAGGGGCTCAGAAACTGCTCAAGGATCTCCCTGCCAATCCCAAATCCTACCTCCTGGGCTCCAAGGAGGGCGCCATTAGGACATTTGCAGGGCAGCTCCCCCTCAGGAAGATCAGGGGAGAACTCTTTAAAAAAGGGGAAACCCTCCCAGCTAAAACCAGAACAACCGATCTTTCACAATATTTCTCCCTTGCCCGAAGGGAAAATACGATAGCCGGCAGCCAGATCAACGAAAACATTCCCGCTCCCCTCAGAGAATACCTGTTTTTCAACGACATCAACCGCTATTACAGACTGAAGGAGCTTCTAGAAAGGGAAAAATCCATAGAACGAGACTATGTCCGCAGCCTCCTGCTCGACAGGCATTCGGTTATCGCGGAAAAATACGCCCCTGTTTTTCATACGCTTCTCAATAAAATACCCATTACCTCCGCCCGGCTTAGCCGAATCTATCTCTATCACTGGGATTTTAAGGCCCAGCGCGATCTTCAGGCGCCCACCATCATGCACGCCACACTCATTAAAATGCTTGAGGAAACGATCTCGGATGAACTGAAATCCGACAAGGAAGAGATTCTGGAAAACCATTACCTCCTTCTGGATAAATTCTATAACATGATCATCGGGGACAAATCCCTTCTCTTTGACGATATTCTCACCAGGGACAAGTTTGAAAACCGTGATACCATCTTTGACCGGGGATTCCTCAAAGCCATGAAGTCTCTTAACCGTCAAAATGGGCCCATTATGGAAAACTGGACTTGGGGAAACACACACCGGGGATTTTTCCAACTGCCGGTCAACAGGGCCCGATCGTTTTTAGCAGGGATTGTCTATAAAGGAGAGGATCAGGCGATAGAAGGGGACGGCTCAACCATTTCCGCCGGTTCAGTGGACGCATTGAGAAACCTGAGATGCGGCAAAGTTACGAGTTTGCGCTGTTTTTTTGATGCGGATAACGATGAGATATCCCTCATCAGCGGGATATCGTCGCATCCCCTGTCGAAGTATTACAAAAATTTCGAAACCAAGCCTTCCTTTACTCCCTTCGGGCCGTCCAAGGTGGAGCATATCTCCCGAATAGTGCCGGATAAGTAAAGGCAAGGGATGTATTACCGTTCTTTGGAGCTGATCGGAGTCGAACCGACGGCCTCTTGAGTGCGATTCAAGCGCTCTCCCAACTGAGCTACAGCCCCTCTGCGTAATATATTCCGGGGCCAAGATCTTCCGTCAATCAAAATATTTCCATTTTCAACGTCTCTTTCAGCCCCAGGCCTAAAAATCGTTTTTTTTCACTATCGGGACATTTGCCTATTCACAAACATAACTATTTATGACTAGATGTAAATGATAAATATATTATGACCATCTAAAGTATGTTCATGCCCAATGTAAGAAAATTT
>CALCJG010000381.1 GCA_937967705.1 uncultured Spirochaetia bacterium | reverse complement strand
ACCGCAGCTCTTCGACCATACAGTCGGTTTTACCGCGGATGATGGGCTTTGCCGCGAACGCCGTGGCGAGGTTTACAGGCTTAGTAACGCCCGCCAGGAGCCAGAAGAGCCCCGTAAAGAGCCCCGCCCCGCAGAGCATACCGGCGCTGATCCCCCCGCCGGAGGCGATGGCCGCACTGCCGATGGCCTTCATCGGCTGCACGGGGATCGGCGTCTTGTAGAAGAGGCCGACCATGATCTCGCTGACCCCGAACATGAAGAGGATGCCCAGGGGGTCGATCTTCATCACGGCGATGTAACCGACGACGAAGGGGATGAGGGTCCCCAGGTCGCCGAAGGACCCGGCGAGCTCCGCGAGATTATAGCGGTTCTTGCCGACGCGCCATCGCCAGTACCAGGGAACGGTTTCCGCCGCTTCCGTTTCCGGGGTGTTTTCGTATTCTTCTGTCACCCGTTCCCTCTCGTCTCTGATCCTCTTCCGGGACACGATCCAATCCGGATGTCTCCCCTGCAAAAAACCCCCTTTACAGGGGGCCTTTTCTCGAACGCCGGCGGTCGACGCCCGGACTCACATCCTGACATACTCCCCCCCTTTGGGTTCGAAGGAGATACCGCTAGCGGTTTTATAGATGGTCACGGATGTTTTCATGACGGTTTTTCTGCTGCCGTCCCACAGCTCTTTCAGTGCCGATCGGGCCGCCTTCATATCCCCGGCCGACGGCGAGGGATTGCATTTGACCAGCAGCCCTTCCGGGACCTTTTTGGCCGATTTCGCAAAACAGATCTCCCGTATCGCATGTCCCTTCCGGATGGAAAAGGCGATGTAGCTGTCCTCTATATGGACATTGCTGTGATTCATCCGCTCCCAAAACCCTTTATACTCCGAGAGAAGTTTGGATTTGGAAAAAGCTGCGGCGCTGAGGGATATCAGGATAAGGGCTGCCGTGAAATACTGTACCCGTTTCATGGGCGTCTCCTAGGGTGGGATGGGTTGATGAGTATATGCCCGCCTCTCCCGGCTCCTGTCAATCAGTTTTTCCTGGGACCGGTGTATCTATTCAACAAACTCCCCCTCTTCCACCTTCTTCAGTATCCTGTCCACCCGCTTCCTCTGGGCCACCGTGAGTTCGCTGAGGCGTCCGGTCAGGATCCTCTTGAAGGGTTCGGCGTTGTCTTTATGGATGCAGACGAAGGCGCGTTCCGAATGCTGTCCCACCTCTTTGGGCCGGCATTCTTCGAGATGCTTCAGGAGGACCGGGAATACCGTTTCCCCATACCCCCTGTCCGCCCTGACGAGACCGGCAAATACGCTGATGCTTGTATCGACGGTGATGACGCTTCCCTTCCGGTAGGCGTTGTACACGATATCCCAGCGATCGAAGATCTCCTTTGCCTTCAATGCCGCGATATGCGAAAGGGCCGTCATGGCGCCCCATACGAGCCGGTTGTTCTTCGACTGCAGCAGTTCGATGAAGTCGGAAACATAGTCCGCTATCAAAGCCGGTTTGCGTTCCCCTATCTCGTAGAGAACCTTGATGCAGTCGTTGTTGACCTTTTCCGAGACATCACCGAGACCGGAGACGATCTCCCGGATTCCTTTTTTGTCATTCGCTTCAACCAGCTCAACAGCGAGATCGATGTTAGGCTGTTCGTCATTCCTTCCCAGCGAGCAGGCCAGCTTTTCCAGCATCGATACCTCCAGGCTTTAAGGGTCGTACGGCACTTATCGCTCCAGACACCTGCGTCAACCGCCCGCAAACGACACAGGACGGTCACAGCAGTAGGCACAATCCTTTACAATTCCTTCTCCATCCATACCACATCGAAGCTCTTATCGAATTTCTTCCCCACATTTTTGAAGGTTCCGCATTGAGTAAAACCGTTCTTTAAATGAAAATCGATGCTCCCCCGGTTTTCCGAGGATATGTCCGCCAGAAGCCTTTTGATACCGGCTTTTCCCGCTTCCTCTTCCAGCTTCGACAGGACCTGTCTGCCGATCCCCTTCCCTGTATGACCGTCCTTAAGGAAGTAACTGATCTCCGCGGTTTCTTTAAACACCGGAAAGGGATTATAGGGCCTCAGCAGACAGAAGCCGATGATTTCTGCGCCCCCTTTCACCACGAAGGCGGGATAAGCCTTGGCGATGTCCAGAAACCGCAGGTACAACTGAGTGGGCATTCTTCCCTCTGGATAGGCATTGAAGGTGTTTTCGCAGTAGTAATTGAAGATATCCATGACGTCGGTTTCATGCTCCGGTGCCATGGGCTCTAAGGTACAGTTCATATCAACTCACCTCTCCGTCAGCGATCTGCAGCATCACCGACACCCAAGCGGAAAAGTCACTTCTGATGCCTTTAATGCCTTAATCATATTTCTTGTATTTTACCAGGCAATCCAATGGGTCATGCATCCCAATATATTTAAACGGCGTGTCATTTATAAACTTGCTTATTTCAAAAGGCGGCAGTTGATCCTCTTGAATAAGCAGCTTTGCCATTGCAGTCATATCATTCATTGACCCGAGAATTGATCTATTTATTGTATTGGCATAGATTATTTCTGATATTTTTGAAGAAATCATACGCTGGAAAATTAAATCCAATGAAACATCCTGCATTTGCTGTCTCACTGCATTAAAAATATGACCGAAATAATCGGTATCATCTTTTATCCCGGCTCCATAAATGATCACTGTAAACAACGTAGCGGCATTTGTTGTGATAAAATACTTGTGGCGCATACAGAAAAACACATTCACATACCATTCATAAAGCAGGTTCGACGATTCCTCAACAGCGGGCAATCTCCCTGTTTTCAGCTTTGTCTGTGAATTTTTAGTAAACCGAAAAATCATTTTTTATCACCCCAAACTTGTTGCTTTTTCCATCCGAACAAATGCCCCGGGGGAACATCCGATGGCAATCTTTGTCAGACTACAACCGTCGGCTCTTTCCTCTTCCGGGAGGCCTCACCTAAAATTCTGTTGATAACCATCTGAACGAGGGGGTTTACTTTCAGATATCTGGCCCCTGTCTGACAGCTTTTCACGCAGGCCATGCAGCCGACGCACGCCTTCCTATCGATGCCTTTCAGGTACGCCCCCGAAGCGGGGGCTATGATGCCGGCCGGACAGGCCCGGGCGCACTTTCCGCATTGTATGCATTTCTTCGCCCTGTAGAGGGGGTTGAGGGCGGTATAACTCTTCGACCGGGACGCCCGGTCCCATTGCAGGGGGATCTCCTCCAGGCTCAGAGGTTTTACTGCCCCGGCCATCCGTGCCCCGAACTGCCGTGCCTTCTCCAGGTCCGAAGGATCGGGCCGTCCCATGGCCACCGGGATCAGATCGGAATAGGAGTGCTGGGCGATAAAAGCGCCGGCGGCGATGACGCTGAAACCGTTCCGGGAAAGGATTTCCGCCATGCTGTGCAGCGCCACGCCGTAATCCCGGTTGCCGTAAACGACGACGGCCGCGGCGTTCTTCCCGTCCCCCTTCAGGGCTCCCAGGCACTCGATGACCGGAATCGGCAGCTTGCCGGCATAGACCGGCGCCCCCACAACGACATGATCCACCGCATCCAGCAGGGCGCCTTTCTTATCAACGATCTCCCTCCGGGCCTCCGGGAGGGTCATGTCCAGCATCAGCGGCTCATCCGTCCCCATCCCGGAGGCTATGGCGCCGCACACGGTTCTGGTGGTGCTGGTGGGGGAAAAACAGAGTATAGCGACTTTTTTCTTCATGATATTCTCCTGGGTAACCACCCTCAGAGAGGGGGATTATGGTACCTGAATAAAATTCACAGCTGTCCCACAACACCTGCCAAAAGGGAACATGCAGGAAGTTACCATCCCTTCCCTGCAAAAAGTTCCTCGACAGAAGGCTTCTATGAGAATCTCACCACTCTGAAAGTTAACCCCTCTAAGGCAAAAAAACCCTTTTCAGGGGGCCTTAAATTTAATGACTAGTTTTTCAAAAAAGTCTGATGATTGTTCTTTTATTTTAAAAAGCAGTTCCTGAGAAAGAATGTCTTTGAGATTTTTATATGCTTTTTCAATATTTTCTTCTGGTGTATGAATGATTTCTATAGTAATCTGCAACCAGCATCATGCTAAATCACAGATTTGAGAATATTAATAACAGCTTGGGATATAAAAAACGGTCGAATGGTTTTCATTATTTACTATGGATCAGGCTAATAAAAGGAAATTAAAGAGGTTACATGAAAAAATATCTAATATTACTAATTTCAACCCTCGTGTTTCTGTTAATGCTCGAGGATACATATGCTATAAGTATCAAAGCAGGCGCAAATGTATGGTATGCCTGGTACGAACCGGGATTTAAAACTCAGCTTATGGGTGAAAATGAAAGCACTACCTGGGATAACAATTTTGAAATGATAGAACCGGCCGAATTTGTATACGGAGGACTATTGGCACTCAATCTTTCCGAAAGAATATCAATAGGGGGGGTTTTTTCATACGGTGCCGGATGGAAGTGCAAGTCTAATTATTATAATAATCCAACTGGCACTGAAATACATATGTTTAAAAGCATAAATAAAATAGAAAGACTTGAAACTGACATTTCAATAAGTTATAGCTTAAGTAGCGTTTTTGGTGTTTTCTTTGGTTGGAAATATCTTGATGAACATGGGGAAGGCACATATTATTATTTTCCGCTGAGTATGTCATCACAGATATTGATTGGAGAATTTGATATTAATTTTTACTCAACAGGACCTGGAGTAGGATTGAGTGCTACAATAAACATCGCCAAGAACCTTTATTTGATTTCATCAATAACAGGAATATACCAGGTGAGCAGGGTTACAGTTGATATTACTGGGATATCAAGAATACAAGAAAGCAAGAAAGAAGAACAAACAGATAAATATCTTGGTGGAAGTCTGTCAATGAATATGGCCTATGTAATTCCCGACACAAGCGTGACATTATCGTTGGGGGGGAGATACCAACGTTTAAACAGCTTGAAAGAGCAAAATAAGAGGATTTTATTTTACGGAATTCTTATCTCAGCCATATATTCTTTCAACATTTAGAAAAGTAAAGTGCTTGTATGTTATTGTCAAAAACAAAACGATGTTTATTTAAATATATAGGAAGTTATCATCCCTTCCCTGCAAAAAGTTCCTCGACAGAAGGCTTCTATGAGAATCTCACCACTCTGAAAGTTAACCCCTCTAAGGTAAAAAAACCCTTATCAGGGGGCCTTAAATTTTGCCGCCGGTAAAAACGCGGCCAATCCCCAGCCCCGGCACAAAGAACTCTCTGACCCTTTTGCCAAAGGCTACAAAATTAACAGAAAGATTTCAACATTTTTTACTGCCGATATGCCAAAAAATGAGGATCAGGGCCCCCTCCCCCGGGGGCGGAAATATCCCCGGCAAAGCCGGAAATCCCGCCTCAGGGCGCGCCAGGCCTTTTCCGCCCGGCTGCCGCAGGTGACCGAGTAAAGCATGGCCATATCGCAGTCGGGGCATCGCTCGGGATCGCCGTTAAAGATGCGCTCCCACTTCCCCTCCCGGCCGGACATCTTACGTATTCCTCCGCTTCAATTCCCCAGCCCCTCCAATGGAACCCCGGAAAGGCCGGGGGTTTTCGGCCGAAAACCCCGACAGGGATTCTTTATGCAATAAAGATTCCCCACCACCCACACATATAAAAAGAGGGATCACAATGTTTTTACATTGCAACCCGACCCTTAAACCATCCGCCGCCAGGCGGATACCTTATAGCTCGACTGTTTGAGCTGCACCAAACGGAGCGAAGCGGAGTGACTGCGGCGAGTTTCGAGCGACCCAGCCCCTCCGGCGACTGAGGAGGGCGCGGGGAGGTGCAGGAGGGGTGCCGCCCTGCACCCTTCCTGCAGGGTAAGTTCCTACCTAGGAACAAATCCCCACAATCCCCGGCAGGGGAAGATAAGTCCCCGCCCTATCCGAGTCCCGCAGGCAGCGGCACTCCTGCCGGCAGACCACAATCAATTGCAGGGGCTTGGATGAAACAACGGCGATACAGTACCTCAAACATTTTTTCTTTTTTTATTTGCCCTCTCCTCCCCCGAATGAAAACTTTGCCCCTTATGGAAAAGGATTATACCTTCAGATGCTCTAAAGGGCAATCAGATAATCCCCAATCTTCCCCCGATGGCGGAAAAAAACTCCGCCCCCTCGGGCGATGGGAGAACGGTTTCTGCCACATGCACCGGTTTGCGGCCCTGGTGATCGTCGCGGTCATGGACGTGGATATCCGTATGGATAATGATGTCATCATAAGAGTACTCGCACACCTGATGGAGGAACAGCCGGCCCTGCGCTGCCATGTCACCTCCGACGGGGGGCAGAATCGTTTCCTCCTGAGAGACGGCGCGGCGCCCCCTTTCGAGAAACAGTCTGCCGCCGGCAGGCAGGAGAAGCACGCCCTGATCGAGGCGGCCTCGGGAACGGATTTCTCCCGGACCGCCCTCCTCTGGAAGCTCATCCATCTGGCAGACGGCGAACGGCAGAGATCCACCATCCTCATCGCCGGCGATCACGTGATCCTGGACCGCATCAGTTTTTACAATCTCATCGACCGTTTCTTCACCCTCTATGACGTATTCGCCTCCGGGACGGTGATCGGACCCGTTGTGGGTTCAGCGTCCGATCTGGCCCCGCCCCTGGATTCCTATCTGCCGCCCATCACCCCCCTGGGCGCCCTTCCGCTGTTCCTCCGTACCCTCCTGCGCAAGGCATGGTACGGAGACGCGATGCCGCTTTCCCGGCGCGCCCCGGCGGAAGAACGGCACACCCGCGTTATCGTCCACCACTTTTCAGGTGAGGAGTCCGGGAATATCTTCGGGGCCTGCCGGGCGCGTGCCGTCGGCCTGCACGCCTTCCTCATGAGCGCCCTGCTTATGACGTTGTGCGCTTTTCTGAACAGAAGCCGCGCCGTCAGGGTGACCGCCTCCTCCAACGTCTGCCTGCGCCGGGAATTTTACGTACCGCCGGAGCATTACGGTTCCTACATCTCCGGAGTTGTGGAGGGGTTCGCCCTTTCCCGCCGCACGGAGATCTGGAAGCTCGCCGCCGAGATAGAACACAAGCTCCGGCGCGCGGTACAGCGTGGGGATCACATCCGGCTTCCGCTGCTCTACGAGTACCTGCGGCGCTGGCTTCCCGGCAGGGTCTGGCTCGGCGCTCTCAACGGCAAACAGGCCGGGAGACAGGATCCGGTTTCGATCTCCAATCTGATCAAATCGCAGGTGCGGAGCAGCTACAACACCCTGAAAATCGAGCGGCTCTACGGCTACGCCTCCCAGCACGGTTTCGGAAATACATTTACGCTCTATCCCGTCCTGCTCGACGGGTCCCTCTCCTTCACGATAGCCTATTCAGAGCCCCTCATCGGCAGGAGGGAGGCGGAACGCTTCGCGGAGTGTTTACGGAATATTGTATCCGGTGCCATTGGCGGGGAGGTGACTACCACGAGGAGTTATACGAAATAAAATGGAGAGAAACCCGATGACTGATGCCATCCCCTGCCGAATCCTCCTCCTGCCCAACGGCAACATCCTTGCACGGGTCACCCGGCTGCTGGCCCTGGCCGGGGAACTCGCCTCCCCGGGCCACGAGGTCCTCTTTGCCGGGGACGGGAAGTACATGTCCCTGGCGCTATCCCAGGGATATCCCGTTTACCCCCTGATTACCCTGACGGAGGAGGATCTGCGGCAGGTGAGCGAGCAGTCCGGGGTCCGGTATTATACAGAGGAAAGCCTGGGCGAGGCGGTCCGGGAAGAGCGGGAGCTCTTCGAGCGGCTGAAGCCGGACATCCTCATCTCCGATTTCCGGATCTCCGTCAGCCTCTCGTCCCGTATCGCCGGTCTCTTTCACGCCACCCTCATCAACAGCACCTCCACCAGCTACGCCGCCGGTCCCCTGGACGCCCCGGATACCTTTCCCCTGCTGGAACTGGTCCTGAAGGCCACCGATACAGCCCCCGGCTTCATCGGGAGGCCCCTGCTGGCGGCGGTTCGGAGCATCGCCCGGATCGTGATGCCCCCGGTCAAGGGGCTCATGCTGCGCAGGGCCAACCGGCCCTTTAACCGCCTCTGCCGGCTCCACGGCCTGAAAGGGACCCGGGATCTTCACGAGACCTGGGCCGACGCCGACTGCGTGATCGTACCCGACCTTCCCGCCTATTCGGGCTTGAAGCCCTCGACCCCGGAGCGCTTCCATATGGTGGGCCCCCTGGTGTGGGAATTTCCCACCCGGTGCACGGGGGGATGGGCGGATATCCGAAGCCGTCTCCGCCCTGACCGGAAGACCGTCTATGTCACGATGGGGAGCATGGGAGCGCGGGAATACCTGTATGAGGCGATCGCCTTCTTCGGAAGCCTCCGCGACATACAATGCATCCTGTCCACGGCGGGGATCATCGATCCCCCCTCTGAAGTGCCGGAGAACGTCTTCCTGGCGGACTTCGTTCCCGGACGTGAGGCGATGGAGCTCTGCGACGCCGTGATCTGCCAGGGGGGCAACGGCACCATCTATCAGGCCATACATGCCGGCATTCCGATCATCGGGATCCCGGTCATTCACGATCAGATCTGGAACATGAGCTCCGTCGAGCGCCTGGGGATAGGGGTCAGCATAGGCCATGTGCTCTATACACGGGAAAAACTGAGGGAAGCCCTGGAGACGGTGATGACCCGCCGGGACCAGTACGTTTCCCGGATCGAACGGCTCCGGGAGAGGGGCGAGGGTCTTGACGGCTCCCGGAAGGCGGCGCAGATCATCCTGAAGCGTTACCAGGAATTTTTGAGAAATTAGGAAGGGTTCGGCCCTCCGGCCAGCAGGTTCTCCGCGGCCCTCACGGCCTTTTCCGCCCCCCTCTCCTCCGTCATGGATCCCTGAAACAGCCGGGCCGACCGGAACATATCCCCCCTTACGAGCCTTGCCATACGGTCGGAGAGCGTCCGCACCGAAAGCTCCAGGCGCCTTATCGGCCTCGGGGCCACGTTTCGTTTCCCCAGCATCTGCCCGATGAAGTACTGGTCCGAGGCGTGGGCGATAACGATGGAAGGAACCCCGGCCCGGCAGGCGGCGTAGGAGGTGCCGGCGCCGCCGTGATGGATGACGAGATACGCCCTCCGGAAAAGGAAGTCATGGGGGATGAAATTGACGGAGAGAACATCCTCCTGTTTTTCCCGAAAACCCAGGTCGCACCATCCCTTCTGCAGAATGACCGGCCGCCCGAATCTCCTGGCCGCCTCTACAAAGACCTCCGCCATCCCCTCCCCTCGGCCCCCCATGGATCCCAGGGTGACCACAACCGGTTTTTCCCTTTCCGCCAGGAACGCCTCCAGTTCCGCGGGGGGGACATATCCGGCATTTCCCTGATCGAATTCCCATATCCCGGTACGGCAGTAGGAGGGGGGATAATCATCCGGGAGGGTTTCCACGTGAGGAGACACGGCAATGAAGTTGATATGGGGAGATTCCGGAAAGGAGCGGATGCGGGGGCGCTCGCTCCTGACGGCGGCGAGGAAATCCCTGACAGGCCGCAGAAAGATGAGGTTTTCCAGAATCCCCGCAGTCTTCCACTGAAGGGTGTTCAGGAGAGGACCGTAATTAACGAGCTTCTCGAAATGCGGCGCCCTCCGCTTCGTCGGCACATGAAACGTACTCAGGGCCGTGCACGCCCAGGGGACCTTCTCCCGGATGACCGCCTCCTGCGCCGGATAGTCAAAATGATGACACACCGCGAAGTCGGCCCCCCTGGCCGCCTCCCGTATCTCTTCGTAACGCTGCAAGGCGTCCTTCAGGATCATCTCCGAGAAGAACCGGCGGGAATCCTCAAACATCCTCGGCTTATGGTCGGAGGCCATGCTCAGGAGTCCGGCGTTCAGATACTCCCGGGTGATGTACGGATGAGTGGGGAGGAAATCCAGAGAGAGTTCCCTGATCCTCCCCTCGTACATCGGATAGGTGCAGATAGTCACCTCGTGGCCCCGCCGGGTGAACTCCCGGGCGAGGGCCAGAAAGGGGAAGAGGTCCCCCAGGGTTCCGATGACGGGGAGGAGCACCCTCATCCGGCGGCCCCGAAGGTCTTCTCGAGGACCGCGGCGGCCATCGCCGCTCCCCCTTCCCTCCCGCAGTCTTCCGACAGAAGCGAAGCCCGGTGGCGGTAAACGTCATAGCGTTCCAGCAGACGATGTATATGGTCCGCCAGCCTCCCGGCGGAGAGTCCTTTCCGTTGGAGAGGACTCGGCGCCGCTCCCTCTCTCTTCAGACAGTGCCCCCAGAAGAGCTGATCCCCCCCGTGGGCCACCCCAGGGAGGGAAGCCCTGCCCTGACGGCCGCCATCGTGGTTCCTGCCCCGCCGTGATGGATCACGAAGGAGGACCGGGCAAAGAGCCAGTCATGGGGGATGTAGCCCGCAAAGCAAACCGCCTCCCCGCCCCCGGCCTCCGGGAGGTCTCCCCAGCCTTTCTGAATCACCCCCCGCTGACCCGACAAACGCAGCGCCTCCACCAGCAGCCGCGAGGTCTCCTCCCGGTCCTCACCGCCCACAGAACCGAAGGTGACGGCCACGGGCTTAGGCCCTGCTGCCAGGAAGTCTTCCAGCTCC